>DATGDQ010000048.1:0-3873 GCA_035310785.1 Gemmatimonadaceae bacterium
ACATCCAGCACCGAGACTCCCGCGCGCCGCATCCTCACGATCGCCTCGTTACGAGCGCCGAGTAGCTCCTCGGCCGCGACACTGGCGTAGAGATCGGTCGACGAGCTGTGCTCGGATGGAATGGCCGCGTTCACCAGCTCGTCGTTCCTGAGCGCCACCACGACGAGCAGGTGTCGCATGGCGCTGCGCACGGTATGCGCGATCACCGCCTGAGACGAGCGCGGATCGATGACGTCGGTGATGAGCACGATCAGCGAGCGCTTGCGGTGCCGCGTCGCCAACGTACGAAATGCAGAGGCATAGTCCGGCTCCGTCAACGTCGCCCGGGCCGGAATCAGCGCCTGGCGTATGGATCTCAACGCCTTGTCGCCGCGCGCGGGTGGAACGAACGCACGCAGCTCGTTGTCGAAAAGCAGGAGTCCCACCTGATCTCCGGCCTGCACCGCGACGGACGCGAGCAGCGTGGCCGCCGAGAGCGCGTACTCGAAGCGCGGCACGCCCGACGCGAGCTGCGTCATCATGCGACCCGCGTCCACCGCGATCATCATCGTCTGCCCCTGCTCGGCGGTGTACTCGCGCGTCATGAGCTTCTGCCGTCGCGCGGTGGCCTTCCAGTCGACGTGCCGAGGATCGTCGCCGATGGAGTACTCGCGAAGTGATGCGAAGCTGCTCCCCTCGCCGCGGCGGCGGATCGAGCGAATGCCCGCATCGCGCAGGCGGTGCTGCACGGCGAGGAGCCGCAGGTGACGCACCCCCGCGAGCGAAGGGGTGACGAGCACCGCGTCGGGTGGATCGAAGCGCAGACTTCGCTGCACGAGCCCGAGCGAGCCGCGAATGCGCAGCACGACCGGGCCCAGCGCCCACGACCCTCGCTCGCGCGCGACGAAGGTGAAGGGAATCACGGTCGTCGCCGTGGGGCCGAGCGTGTGCGTTGTCCCGCGCGGCTCGGGCGACTCGATGGTCGCCGGGAGCCTGTCGAACAGCGCGAAGCGCAGAGCGTGAGATGCGGTGGAGCTCACGCGATATTCGCCTCGCTCCTGATCCCCGAGGCCGACGTTCGAAGGCACGATCCGCTGTGCCTCGATTTGCCATTTCGCGGGCAGGAGCAGCGCATCGATCAGCACGGCGGCGGCGAGCATCAGGAGTGCGGCGAGAGCAACGCTGTCCGACACGAGCCAAAGCGGAGAGAGCAGGATCACGATGTCGACGAGTCGCCCCGTCGGAATGATCGCCACCATCGCTCGCCCCACGGCGCCGAGTGCTCCGCGCACCGTGATCATTGTGGCGCGACGATCCGAGTGAGAAGCGCATCGAGCACGTCGTCACTGCTCCGCCCCTCGATTTCGGCCTCGGGCGACACCATCACGCGATGTCGCAACACGGGCAATGCGAATTGCTTCACATCGTCGGGCGTCGCGAACTCGCGACCGGCGAGCACCGCCGCGGCCCGCGCAGTGCGAAAGAGCGCGACGCTCGCGCGCGGTGAGCCGCCGAGGGTGAGCGACGGATCCTCACGCGTGGCGCGGACGATGTCGGCGATGTACTCGCGGACCTCCGGGGCGACGCGCACGCCGTCGACCGCACCGCGCAGCTCGCGGCACGAGGCCTCGTCGAGCACGGGTGCCGGGCGCACGTCCGAAGCACGCTCCGCGTCGAAGCCTCGTGAGTAGTTGTCGAGCATACCCAGCTCCGCGTTGCGCGAAGGGTAGCTCACGCGAATCTTGAGCAGAAAGCGATCCAGCTGTGCCTCGGGGAGTGGATAGGTTCCTTCGTACTCCACAGGGTTCTGCGTCGCGAATACGGTGAAGAGATCGCCGAGCGAGCGCCCCTCGCCATCGATCGTGACCTGCCGCTCGCCCATCGCCTCCAGCAGCGCAGCCTGCGTCTTCGCGGGCGCACGATTGATCTCATCCGCGAGCAGGAGATCGGTGAACACCGGGCCGGCGCGAAACTCCGACGTGCGGCCGCCATCGCGCAGCACGTTGATGCCGGTGATGTCCGCAGGCATGAGATCCGGCGTGAACTGTATGCGGCCGAATCGCGTGTTGAGCGCAGCCGCGAGCACGCGCACGAGAAGTGTCTTCGCGGTGCCCGGCACCCCCTCGAGCAGCGCGTGTCCCCGCGCGAGGAAGGCCACCAGCACCTCATCGATCACACCCTCCTGTCCGACGACTCGCTCCGACACCACCGCGCGCACGCGCGCCAGCGAATCGGTGATCTGCTCTGGTGTGATCACGTGATGAGGTTCCTCTCGATGTGGTCGATCGCGGCTCCGGCCGCAACCAGTTGCTCGGCCGATGGCTTGTTCGCGAGCGCGCTCGTCAAGATCTCGACGTCGGGGCCAAGCGTGGGCATTCGGGCTCTCAACAGCGCAAGATATGCGTCGTCACTGAGCTGCGCGGTGGTGCCCAGCGGATGTCTCCGGCGCACCCCGCGCACGAGGCGCTGCACCGCGAGGTGGGTGGCGCCGATCGCTTCGTATGCACGAGAGAGCGCGCCCACATGCTCGAGGGGGGATCGGCGTTCGTAGCGCGCACGCGAGACCGGCGGGATGGGTCGCACCCCGATCACCAGCAGATAGAGCAACCCCGCGACGCCGAGCTGCACCAACGCCCGCCCCCACGGGGTGCCGAACAACGCGTACTCGAGCACATCCATCTGCTTCGTGGTATCGCCGTAGCCCTGATGGTATTCATCGAATACGATCGTCGAGCGCTGTTGCGGGTCCAGGCTCTCGAGAACGCGAACGGCCAACACTGCTCCGGCCGTGCGGCGCAGCACATCGTTGCGCAGGAAGGTCGGGTCTGCGATCGCAACGACGCGTCCGCGTCCTACCGGCAGGATCGCGATCTCCGGCTTCGGGCCTTTCTGCACCACGGAGAGCAGCGTCGTCGTACGGGATGGCCACACGCCCACGGAGTCCGAGTCGGTTGCGGGCGTCGCCTCGAGAAACTGGTGAAATCCGCGCGCGCTCGGAACACCGAACGCCTCGCGCAGTGTGTCGGCTTTGTCGTAGGAGCCGAACAGACTGTCGGACGTTGGCCGAAACGAGAGGAATCCGACCACCGACGTCCGAATCCCGATCGAGTCCGCGAGCACGCTCCCGCGGCTCGGAACGACGATCGCGTTCGCGCCTTGCCGAACCGCCTCGAGCAGCGTGTGGATCTCGTGTGCACTCGGCGTCACTGGAGTGCTGACCATGATGTAGGTGGCCGTCGTGTCGAGCGCGCCCAGATAGGGAGTCAGTCGCTCGCTCGTGTGCCAGCCCAGTCGATCCAGGATCGCGCGAAGGCCGTGCGAGCCATTGCTCGCTCGGGATCGCGTGCTGAGAAAGCGTCCGGTGGCATCATCGCCGATCGGTGAGAAGATGGCGGTGACCACGAGAATGACAAGCAGCGCGGGGAGTACGACTCGCGGACGAAGCCAGCGCGAACGGGGATGCTCAGCCATTCGCGGTCACGATCGGTCGTGCGATTGCGAGGAGTCGCTCGTAGCGATCGCGATCGCACTCGCCGAGCCCATAGATGACGAAGTCGTAGGCGCGCGCGAAGTCCCTGAAGCTGGGGAAAATGGGCGACGCGCGGCGCCGCACCTCGCGCACGTAGTCTCCGGCCGTCTTCGATGGATGGAGCTTCAGCTGGTCCTGGCGCGCGCCGGCATCGAGCAGCGCCGCGTAGAGCGCGTGCGCAGCGGCCGTGTAGTCGCCGCGTGATGCCAGCTGCTGCGCTGCCGCCCATGCATCGCCGCGCGAGCCGCCGCCGTGCAGGTTCCACGCGGCACCCGCAATGCGGAGCGCGGTTCGTGCGCGCCAGAGATAGAGCCAGCGCGCGATGACCGCCGCGGTGAGGAGCGTGAGCGTGATCAAGACGGCCC
>DATGDQ010000049.1:0-4256 GCA_035310785.1 Gemmatimonadaceae bacterium
GACGAAGATCGTCATGGGCATCTGCTCCGCGCCGATCTCGTTCACGACATCGAGTCCACTCTTCTTCGGCATCTGCACGTCGAGGAAGACGA
Organism: Gemmatimonadaceae bacterium; assembly: GCA_035310785.1. Taxonomy (GTDB): domain Bacteria; phylum Gemmatimonadota; class Gemmatimonadetes; order Gemmatimonadales; family Gemmatimonadaceae; genus FEN-1250. The sequence continues at coordinate 93 of DATGDQ010000049.1, forward strand.
GATCGGGCTTCAGCTCGCGAATGGCCGCGATGGCCGCCTCTCCGTCGGCGGCCTCGCCAATCACCTCCACCCCGCTTTCATTTCGCAGAAGATCGTGCACGCGAATCCTGCCGAGTGCCTCAGCATCGACGATGAGCACGCGAATGGGCGAAAGCCCCGAGAGCGGCGCGTGCTCCGGAAGCTCAGCGCTCGTCATTCGTCGTTTCGGAGCCTTCCACGCGCAGCTCGGAGCGATCGCGCGTCACCGGAATTCGCACTTCCGCCACTGTCATCCCCTCCGCGTTTCGCGAAAGCGAGAACTGTCCCGCCGGCCCATACAACTGCTCGAGACGTGCCCGAGTGTTCCGCAGCCCGACCCCACCTCCCTCCGATTCCGCTCTTCCCGCGTCGCCCGGACCGTTGTCACGCACACGCAAGACGAGCGTGTCCGCGTCGAGAACAGCCTCGATCTCGATTCGCGCCGGCTCGATCATCCGTTCGACTCCGTGCCTGATCGCATTCTCGACGAGCGGCTGCAGGATCATGCTCGGCACCATGATGCCGAACGCATTGTCGTCGAGCATGCGGAGAACGTTGAGTCCGGGAAATCGCACCTGCATGATGTCGAGATAACGATCGAGCAGATCGAGCTCGCGACGAAGCGTTATCTCGGGCTCGCGTGCACCTTCGATCGTATACCGCAGCAGCTCGCTCAAGCGCGTGATCATCCGGCGTACGCCCCGTGGATCGCGCTCGACGAGCGACGACACTGCATTGAGTGTGTTGAAAAGAAAATGCGGATCGAGCTGGCTGCGCAGCGCATCGAGCCGCGCCTCGGCCAGCTGTGCCTGGAGCTGCGTCGCCTGCTCCCGGCGCGCGCCAAGCCGGAGTGAGTAGGCGCGCGCGAGCCCGGCCGCGAGCACACCGAGATAGATGACGAGTGCGTTGAGGAAACCGAACCAGAGCGGGGGCCCGTGTCCGCCGCCTCCACCCGCTCTCGTGACGACGGCCCGTGGTGGCGAGGCGCGACGCACGAGATCGCGAAGCTCGTAGCCGAAGATGCTGACGCCGAGCGCGACGGCGACACCAAGAAGGAACAGCACGAAGAGATTCATGCTCCGCGACACGCGCTCGGATCGCGCGCGACCCGCCATCGACACGACGACTGGAGTGATGAGCATCCAGAGCGCGGCCTGCGCGACCTCGATGATGATCCACGTCGTGAGCGTCCAGTCGGGCCGCCGGTCGGGCGGTCCGGGATCGAACGCGTGGTTCGCGATCGTGAGCAGCGCATAGATCAGCCAGAAGCCGACGATGAACGAATAGTCTCGTCGCGTGAGCGGAAAGTGCTCTCTCGGCGGCGCACTGCGCCGCGCGGAGTGGCTGCCATCGCCGTTGGCCGAACGAAATGCCGTGGTGTTCACGTCAGAAGCATATCCCGCTTGCCTGTATGCGCGAGGGCGACTGTCACGAGCTGCACGCTGGTGTGCATGAACTGCACGCGCGGTCGCGATGGCTGGGCGCGGCTCGGGGCAGAGCTTCCTGCCGGGTCGCCGGTGCAATTCGTCGCACCTCGGTGTCGATTCGGAACACGAGCGTGCAACTCGTGACATGGTAACAACTTACGCGCCAGGAGGGCGTAGAATTCATCTGTCGGGGCGAAGCGACTCGCGAGGAGTCCGGGGCGCCCCGTTACGAGCACGCGAATCGGCAATGACTCCATAGAGCTTCACCGCGACCTCGGTCGCACTGCAAGGAGACACGATGAAGAGGAAGCTGATCACGATCGCCATCGCGGCGATGACCGCAGTCACGAGCGGATACGTGCTCTATCGGCGCGCGCATTCCGACGCCGCGCCAGCGTACCGCACGGCGGCCGTTCAGCGCGGAGATATCGAGGCAACCGTTGCCGCAACCGGCACGCTCGGGGCGGTGACGACGGTGCAGGTCGGCACGCAGGTGTCCGGTCAGATCTCGGCGATCTACGCCGACTTCAACTCGAAGGTGAAGAAGGGTCAGCTCATCGCGCGCATCGACCCGACGCTGCAGCAGCAGGCAGTGGCAGATGCGCAGGCGGGCGTGGAGCGCGCGCAGGCCACGCTCACGCAGACCAGGCTCGAGTACGACCGGAACAAGCTTCTGCACGACCAGAAGATCGTGACCGATCCGGAGTTCAACACCGCGCAGCTCAATTATCAGCTCGCGCGAGCGAACGCGACATCGGCGCAGATCGCGCTCGACAAGGCGCGCCAGAATCTGTCGTACACATCGATCTACGCGCCGATCGACGGCGTCGTCGTCGAGCGTTCCGTCGATGTGGGACAGACCGTCGCCGCGAGCCTCTCGGCACCGCAGCTCTTCGTGATCGCGAAGGATCTCTCGCAGATGCAGATCCTCGCGACGGTCGACGAGAGCGACATCGGGCAGATCAAGAACGATCAGCCCGTGAGCTTCACGGTGCAGGCGTATCCCGGACAGACCTTCACGGGCACGGTGCGCCAGGTGCGCATCAACTCGACGACGGTCAACAACGTCGTGAACTACACGGCAGTGGTGGCGGTCGCGAATCCCGACGGAAGGCTGCTCCCGGGAATGACGGCGACGGTGAAGTTCCTCGTCGGCTCGGCGAAGGACGCGCTGTCGGTCCCGAACGCAGCGCTGCGTTTCAAACCGGCGATCGCAGGCAACGCAGGCGGAAGCGCGAGCAGCGGCGCGACCACGGCCGCGCGGCTACGTGCGCGGAGCGCGTCGGCGGGTGCGACGAGCGGAGCTCGCGGTGCGGGAGGCGCAACGCGCGACTCGACGATGGCGACGCTGTGGTATCTCGATTCCACGAGGACGCTCGAGCCGGTTCGTGTGCATGCCGGGCTCAGTGACGGAGCGCGTACGCAGGTGATCGGGAACGGCATCAAGGAAGGAATGCAAGTGGTGGTGGGTGCGAACACGGGCACGACTGCGCCCGCCACGGATGCGAAGAATCCGCTCCAACCGCAGACGCAGGGCGCGGGTCGTCGCGGTGGACCGGCAGGACCCTTCTAACCGCCAACGGGAGAGCTCACATGTCAGCACCAGTGATCGAGATCAGCGGCGTGAAGAAGGTCTACAGCATGGGCGAGACGGAGGTGTTCGCGCTCAGAGGCGTGGACCTCGCCGTCAACGCGGGCGAGCTGCTCGCGGTGATGGGATCCTCGGGCTCGGGGAAGTCGACGCTGATGAACATCCTCGGTTGCCTCGACGTCCCGACTGCGGGGAGCTACGTGCTCGACGGCATTCGTGTGGATGGGATGAGCCGCAACGATCTCGCGGATCTCAGAAACCGGAAGCTCGGCTTCGTGTTCCAGGGGTTCAATCTGCTTCCGCGCACGAGCGCCGTCGAAAATGTAGAGCTGCCATTGCTCTATGATCGCACTGGCCGGTGGAAGAACACCCGCGACCTCGCCGCAGAGGCGTTGCGGCGTGTCGGCCTCGGCGAGCGGCTGGACCATCAGCCGAGTGAGCTCTCGGGCGGACAGCAGCAGCGCGTTGCGATTGCGAGGGCGCTCGTCACTCGGCCGGCGCTCCTGCTGGCGGACGAGCCCACGGGAAATCTCGACAGCAAGACTTCGGTGGAAGTGATGGCGCTGTTCCAGGCGCTGAACGAGCAGGGGATCACGGTGATCATCGTGACGCACGAGCCGGACATCGCGCAGTACGCGCATCGCGTGATCGAGGTGCGCGACGGGCGGATCATCAAGGATCATGCAGTCGCGGCACCGCGCCGCGCCGCTGAGGATGTACTGACGATGGACACCGAGCGCGATGCACAGGCGCCCGGTGCGAGGAAGGAGGCAGCATGAAGACCAGGGCGCTTCTTCAGATGGCATCAGGCAGCATCCTCAAGAACAAGATGCGCACGCTGCTCACGATGCTCGGCATCGTGATCGGCGTCGGAGCCGTGATCGTGATGGTCGCGGTGGGAAATGGTGCCCAGAAGCAGATCGAGGCGCAGATCAGGAATCTCGGCACGAATCTGATCGTGGTGACGCCGGGCAGTACGGCTGCGGGCGGTGCGAGTCAGGGTGCGCAGACGTTCAACCGGCTCACGGTTGCCGATGCCGACAAGATCAAGAGCGACGCCACACTGCTGGCCGCCGTGTCGCCCGTGATCGTGACGCGTACGCAGGTGATCACCGGAAAGGGGAACTG
>DATGDQ010000050.1:0-1766 GCA_035310785.1 Gemmatimonadaceae bacterium
CGGCCGCCTCGTACGTGTACGATGCGCTCGTGCCGCGCGGGATGTTCGCATTGTGGGAGAACAACCCGTGGAATCCGGGCACGCGCTACATCATGAGCCGCGTACCATTCGACAAGGATGCGATCACGATGACGCCGCCCGAGACGCGACGTCTGCTTCGAGGTGCGGGTTTCGACATCGTGCGTACGGATTTCCTGTTCGTCTTCCCGCATCTGCTGCGCGCGCTGCGTCCACTCGAGCGCCTGGTCGCCTCTCTCCCGCTTGGCGGACAGTACCTCGTGCTCGCACGAAAGCGGTGACGTCTCCGCTCGATCGCCCGCGATCGCTGGCGACTGCACGATGACCGATACAATGGCCCTGCTCGTCCTCCTGCTCTCGGCGTTGCTGGGGCGATTCATCACGCTTCCTCGCGCGGTCGATGGCGCAACGCGCGTGCTGGGCGCGCGGTGGATGCCGCTGGTGATCGGGGTGATCACGGCGGCGTTCATGACCTGGCTGTGGGGCGGACTCGATCAGGTGGCCGTGATTCACGACGAGGCCGCGTATCTCCTTCAGGCAAAGACCTATGCGCATGGAGCCTGGACGGCACCGGGCCGGCCGTTGCCCGAGTTCTTCGAGCAGTACCACGTGTTCGTCACGCCCATTCTGACATCGAAGTATCCGCCCGGACATGCGTTCGTGCTCGTTCCGGGACTCTGGTTCGGACTACCCGGGCTCATGCCGATGTTGCTGATCGGGCTGTGCGGCGGCCTCGTGTTCGAGGTCGCGCGCCGGATCGCCAATCCGTGGGTAGCGCTGCTCACCTGGTTCATGTGGATGACCGCATCAGGGATCATGGATTTCGAGCCCGGCTATCTCTCGGAGACATCCACGAGCGCGCTCTGGATGCTCGGCTGGTATGCGCTGCTAAGATGGCGCGAGAGCGAGCAGCCAAAATGGCTTGCGTGGATCGCGTTCTCGATCGGCCTCGGGTTCCTGAGCAGGCCCGTGACGATGGTGGTCTTCACGCTGCCCATCGCGGTGGTTGTGCTGCGACGCATCGCGAAGCGCGGCGCGTGGAGGGAGCTGCGCCTGCCGATCGGAATCGGCGTGGCCTTTCTCGGGATCTGGATGTTGTGGAGTCAGCGCACCACGGGCAGTCCGCTGCATGCGCCCTACGCGCTGTATTCGCGCGTCTATTTCCCGGATGACGTGATGGGATTCGGCCTCACCGGCAAGCAGCCGCAGCGCCCGCTCAACGCTGACATGGCGCAGTTCAACGAGTTCGTGAAGACCATCCACGGCAGCTATACGCTCGCGACGCTGCCGCAGAACGTGCGCGAGCGAGTGATCGCGATCGCGGCGAACATGTGGGCGACACGGGCGATGCTGTTGCCACTCGCGGCACTCGGGTTGATCACCACCAGCGCGCCCGTGTGGTTCGGGATCGGCACGACGATCCTGCTCGTGCTCGCGTACCTGTCGTTCGGTCACGCCCCGCAATGGACCGTGTACTACGTGGAGATCCAACCCGTGCTCGCATTCGTGACCGCGGCCGGTTGGTGGCGCGTTGCGAGCCTGCTGGCCCGCAGAAAGCCCGCGTGGCCACTTCGCGATCTGCCCGCGGTCACGCCGGGCGCCGCGTTCGGAATGCTCGTCGGTGCGCTGATCCTCTTCCCGTACGACACACGATTCGTGAGCGTCGTTCGGGATGGCAAGGAGGAAGGATCGGCCTACTTCCGGGACTTCCGCGATCTCCTGAGGCTGATTCCGAGTCCACGCAGCAT
>DATGDQ010000051.1:0-6894 GCA_035310785.1 Gemmatimonadaceae bacterium
GATCCCCGTTCACCTTCTCCGCCAGCCCGAGCTGCACGATCGCGCCGATGTCGTTGGGCGCGTACTGGAGGATCGCGTTGAACTCGGCGACCGCCTCGTTCGCATCGCCGATCGCTGCGTACGCGCGCCCCAGCTCCCATCGTGCTTCCCGATCATCCGGGTGCGCGCGCAGCCGGTCACGCAGCTCCGTCACACGCCGATCGTAGTAGCCGGTGTGGAAGTACGCGACCTCGAGATTCCGTTGGGCGACCTGCATCTTCGGATCGATCTCGAGCGCGCGCGCAAAGGCGGCAACCGCCTCCTCGTACATCCCCTTGTTGTAGTAGAGCACACCGAGATTGTTGTGCGCGCCGGCGTCGGAGCCATCGATGCGCCGCGCGAACGATCGCAGGATATCGCGATCGCGCTCGGAGATGGGCGTCGCCGACGAGCCGTTCCCGGTCACAGCAGCCGGACCGCTCGGAGAATCACCTGAAGTGAGGCCGCATCCGGAAGCAGCAGGAAGAAGCCGCGGAGATGTTCGCCCTCGCCCTGGAGGTAGAACTGTGTCTCCACGGCAACCACCATGTCGCGATCCGTGCCGAACTGCAGATACGCGGTGTTGAGAACGGCGGTCGACATGTCGATCGCGAGGCTCGGGGGGGATGGCAGCAGCATGAGCCCCATGAACTCACTGAGCGCATTCATGTACGCACCGCTCAGGATGTTGCCGGCCTCCTTGATCGCGGACTGTTCGAGCTCGCCGAATGCAGCCTCGGGCGCGCTCGGCCGGCGCAACATGAGCTGCGCCAGGCGAACGGCGGTGGGATGCGGAAACACGAGCAGCGTTCGCCCCGTGAGGTCGCCCATCATCTGCATGAGTACGGCGACGATGGGCTCCTCCTCCGGCATGATCCGCGACGGCACGTCCTCGAGCGCTGCGATCGTGATCATCGGCACGGTGATCATGATCGTGTCGTTCGTCATCTGCGAGAGCGCCGTCGCGGCATGACCGGCGCCGATGTTCGCAGTCTCGCGGAGCGCGTCGAGCTCCATCGTGTTGAGGTGCAGCAGGTCCGCCATCGCGCGCTCCCTAATTGAGGCTGGTGACATCGACGATCAGCGCGGGCGCGCCGTCGGCCAATATCGTTGCGCCACTGAACAGTGCGAGCCCGTCGCGCACTCCATCGAAGCCCTTCACCACGATGTCCTGCTCACCCGCGAACTCGTCCACCACGAGACCCGTTCGGCGTCCGTCGCTCTCGATCACGATCACCTGGGTCGAGCCATCGGCGCTCACGAAGAGCGCCTCCGGCAGACCCACGATCTCGCGGAACTGGAGCAGCGGCACGACTTCATCGCGCAGGAGCATGACTTCCCGGCCCTGCACCCGGCGGCGCGCGGACTGCCGGAGCTCGACCGTCTCGCGCACGTGCGTCATCGGCAGGGCGTACATCTCGCCATCCACGCGCGCGAGCAGCGCGCGCACGATCGCGAGCGTCACCGGCAGCCGCAGCGTCACGCTCGTTCCTTCACCCGGCTCCGACGTGATCTCGACGGAGCCGCCGAGCGCGCGCACGCGCGTGAGCACCACGTCGATGCCGACGCCGCGCCCGGAGAGGTCGGTCACGGACGACGCCGTGCTGAACCCCGGACGCGAGATGATGCGCACGAGATCGTCATCGCTCAAGCGCTCGACGGTCGCTTCCACCAATCCCTCGGCGCGCGCGCGCGCGAGCACCTTGTCTCGATCGATACCGCGGCCGTCGTCCTGTACGTGCATGGTCACCATCTGCCGCTCGCGGGTCACCGTGAGGGTGAGCTGGCCCACGCGCGGCTTGCCGGCCTTCTCGCGAACATCCGGCAGCTCGATGCCATGATCGGCGGCATTGCGCAGCAGGTGCACGATCGGCTCTCCGATCTCGTCGAGCATCGAGCGATCGAGCTCGATCTCGCGTCCCACGAGCGTCAGCGCGATCTCCTTGCCCAGCGACTTGGATGCATCGCGCACGAGCCGAGGGAAGCGATCGAACACCTGCCCAACGGGGACCATACGGCTCGACATGATCTGTTCGTGCAGATCCGAGATGAGCCGCGACGCCTGCGCGAGTGCTTCATCGAGCGCCGGATGGGCGATGTCGTGCGCGACATCGGTGAGGCGTCCGCGCGCGACGAGCAGCTCGCCCGCGAGATTGGTGAGCGCGTCCAGGCGGCGGAGCTCGACCCGAATCGTACGCGGACCGCGCGCGCCGCCGGGTCGCACGGCACCGGGGCCCGCGCGCTCGTGCGGCATCGAGGGGATCGCGAACTCCTGCGTGGATGTCGGAATCGCGAATTCCGATGTCGACATGGGAATCGCGAACTCCTGTGTCGAGGTGGGAATCGCGAATTCCTGCGTCGATTCGGGAATCGCCTGTTCCATTCGGCTTCGCGCGACCGCGAGCTCCCGCAGCCGCGCGAGCGCCGGCTCCGCGCACTGCTCGGCCGAGCCTCCCGCGACCTCGATCTCGACGGCCCGCTCGAGCGCGTCGACGGCGGCAAAGAGCGCGTCCGTCACCGTGCGATCGACCGCGATCTCGGCGTGCCGCACGCGGTCGAGCAGCGACTCGAGCTCGTGCGCGAGTGCCGTGACGGTCGAGTAGCCCATGGTCGCGCTCATGCCTTTCATCGTGTGCACCGCACGGAAGACCGCGCTCACCGGCTCCGACGCGGTGGGCGCACGCTCGAGCGCTAGCAACTCCTCGTTCATCGTCGAGAGGTGCTCGCGGCTCTCCGACTGGAAGAGCGCCGCGTACTTGGCGAGATCCATTGGTGTCGCTCGCTACCGCGCGCGCCCGCGCCTCAGCCCAGCACGCGCTGCACGGCTTCCAGCACGCGGCTCGGCTGAAACGGCTTCACGACGAAGTCCTTCGCGCCCGCCTGAATCGCCTCCACCACGAGCGCCTGCTGGCCCATCGCGCTGCACATCAGGATCTTGGCGTTCGCATCGAAGCTCGTGATCTCGCGAACGGCATCGATGCCGCCCATGTCGGGCATCACGATGTCCATCGTGACGAGATCCGGACGCAGCGACTTGTAGCGCTCGATCGCCTGTACGCCCGACTCGGCCTGTCCGACGATCTCGTAGCCCGACTCCTCGAGAATGTCGGAGATCATGGTGCGCATGAAGACGGCGTCATCGCAGATCAAGACTGTGTGACTCACCCTGAGCCTCCGTTAGACGATCACGTTCGTGAGCAGAGCTGGGATGTCCAGCAGCAGTACGGTTTGGGAGTCGATTTCCCCCATGGCGTAGACGATTCCGCCGGGGAGAAGGTCGCCAATTGGGGTCTGCCAGCCTTCGGGAGGGTACGGGTGCACCGCGATGACCTCATCCACGGCGACGCCGATGACCCGATTCTGGTGCTCGATCAGCATGATCGGGCCATCCGGGCGCGCCGCGTGGCCGTACAGCCGCATCACCAGATCGATCACGGTCGTGACCGTGCCTCGGACGTTTACGAGCCCGCGCACGTATGCCGGGGCGCCAGGCAGACGCGTGGCCGGCGGGGGCGGCAGAATCTCCCGCACGATCTCGAGCCCGATCCCTCCTGTACGCTCCGCCAGCCGGAAGAGGAGCAGCTGGCGAGGCGCTATCTCGGGCGCTGGGTCAGGTAGTGAGACGGTAGAAGCCAAGATCGTCCAGCGGATCCGGGTGCACCAGCAATGCCTCCGACTCCGCAACCGCGGCGAGCGAGCGCCGCAGATCGGCCGGAAGAGGCGAGCGAAGCTCGACGGATTCGCCGGTGACCGGGTGCGGGAAGATCAGCCACGCCGCGTGGAGGAAATGACGATGCTGCGGCAGCTCGACGAGCCGCCGTCCACCGCCTCCACCGTACATGTCATCCCCCACCACAGGGTGTCCCACCGATGCGAGATGTATGCGGATCTGATGCGTGCGACCGGTGTGGAGGTGCGCGCGCAGCAAGTCGACCGACTCGAACCGCGCCAGTCGCACGAAATCCGTCTTCGCCGCTCGTCCGGTATTGACGACTGCCATGCGCTTTCGGTCTCGCGGATCACGGGCGAGCGGTTTGTCCACGGTGAGGCGATCGCCGTTGATGTGCCCCCACGAGAGCGCGGCGTAGCGTCGCACGATCCGGCGGGCCGCGAGATCGGCGCCCAGCTTGCGCAGCGCCTGATCGGTCTTGGCGACGAGGAGGAGCCCGGAGGTCTCCTTGTCGAGCCGGTGGACGATCCCGGCTCGATCCTCCCCGTTCCCGCTGGCGAGCGCGCCGCCCCGCCCCTTGAGCGCGTTCACGAGTGTCCCGCTCCAGTGACCGGGCGCCGGATGCACGACCATCCCGGCAGGCTTGTCGATCACCATCACGTGCTCGTCCTCGAACACGAGGTTCAGCGGAATGTCTTCCGCGAGCACCTCGCGCGAGGGCGGCGCGGGCATCATCACGACTATCCGGTCGCCGCTCTCGGGCTTGTAGCTCGCCTTCTCGCGCTTGTTGTCGACCGTGACGTTCCCGTTCGCGATGAGCGTCGCGGCATGAGTGCGGGAGGTCCCGAGCTCGCGCGCCACGAGCAGGTCGAGACGCAGCTCGCTGTCGGCGTCGAGCGTGAATTCGTGTCTGGCCGGTTCCGTCATGCCATCGGCGTCCGGCTCGCGCGCATCACGCGCGCGTCGTTTCGGTTACCGACTTGGGGATCGGCTCGCCCACATCTTCTTCGCCCCACAAGGCCCAGGCCAGCAGAAATGCGCCGATGCTCACCGCCATGTCGGCGACGTTGAACGTGGGCCAGCGCCAATCGCGGAAGCCGATGTCGAGAAAGTCGACGACGCCAATGGGCGAGCGAATCCGGTCGATCAGATTTCCGATCGCGCCTCCGCACACGAGCCCGAGCGCGATGACGCGCAGCCGGTCGCCCGGCGCGGTGGTGCGATAGAGCTTCGAGAGCACCAGCAGCGCAACGATGGTGAGCAGCAGAAAGATCTGTCGCGAGTACGGTCCCGCGCTCACGCCGAATGCTGCGCCGGGATTGTGCACCAGCGTGAGTCGCGCCCAGTCGCCGAACACTTCCCTCGGCACGTGCTGCGGCACGAGCAGCGCGACGGCGAGCGCCTTCGTGGCGAAATCCGCGACGACTACCGAGACGATGATCGACCAGAAGGTGGTCGACTCGGATTTATTTCTTTGCATCTTCTTCGCGCTGCTTGCACGTGAAGCAGAGGCGCGCGTGCGGCAGCGCATCGAGGCGATCGAAGTCGATCTCCTCGCCACAGCTGTGGCACCGCCCGAACGTCTGCGGCGACCGGTAGAGCCTGCGAAGCGCTTCGTCGATGTGCCAGAGGAAACGGCCCTCCGAGCTCGCGAAGAGGAACGCCTTCTCGCGCTCCATGGCATCGGTGCCCTGATCCGCCATGTGGAACGAGTACGAGCTCAAGTTCCCGTCGGCACTCTGGAGCGTGGCGCCGAACGCCTCGCCGTAGCTTCCGAGCTCCTTCACGACGCGCTTGCGCTCGTCGAGCAGTCGCTTTTCGAAGTGCGCCAGAGTCTTCTTCGCCATCGGCTTTTCTTTTTTAGCGCCTGTCGAGGACGGCATCGCTAATTCACTCTCGTCAAGGCAATGCGAACCGTCTCGGCATCGAGCACGATGGTCTGCACTGCGTCAGCTGTCTCTTCGAGGCCGCCCGCCACGGTAACCTCGTTTGCGAGCACCTCGCCCGCGATGTACGTCTCGTACTCCTGTACCACAGCCGCGAGCTCGGCACCACCGTCGAGCTCGAGTCGCACCCGGTCGCTCACCGCGAAGCGCGCCGCCTTCCGCATCTGCTGGATCTTGCTCACCAGCTCTCGGGCCAGTCCCTCGCGTCGCAGCTCCGGCGTGATCGTCGGATCGAGCGCCGCGAACAGCCCGTTCTCTTCCCGTACGAGCAGACTCCCCGATGCGTGTCGAACGATGGTCACGTCCTCCGGTAGCAGCGGATACGCCGTGCCATCCAGCGTGATCGTCACTGCGTCGCCGCGCTCGAGCGCGAGCAGCTGATCGCTCGCGAGTGCTTCGACGAGCTTCGCCGCCTCGGGTGTCCGCTTTCCAAACCGTTTGCCCAACGATCGATAGTTTGCCTTTCCGATCAAGGTCGCCAACGCGCTGCCGCTGTCGGCGAACTCCACCTTCTTCACGTTGAGCTCGCTGGCCAGAAGAGGCAGCAGCTCCGCGAGCTCGTGAGCCTTGAAATCTGGCACGACACATACCAGACGGGAAAGCGGCTGCCGCACCTTGATCTCTTTCTCCTCCCGGGCAGCCCGTCCGAGCTTCGCAAGTACCCGAACGCGGCTCATGGCACGTTCGAGCTCCTCGTTCGAGCCTTCCTCAGTACCCAGAGACCGGCGAAATGGGGCCAGGTGCACGGACGCTCCCGTCAACTCCCGGTGGATCCAGTCGCTCACGAAGGGTGCAAAGGGTGCGAGAAGTCTCATCGTGACCACGAGCGTCTCGTGGAGGGTGGCAAATGCCGCCCGGCTGTCGGGGGTATCGACATCGTAGAAGCGCGCACGGTTCAGGCGCACGTACCAGTTCGACACGTCGTCCACCACGAAATCCATGAGCGCACGCGCCGCGGCCGTCGCGTCGTACTGCTCCAGGCGCTCATCGATCTCGCGCTCGATCGTCGCCAGGCGCGACAGCATCCAGCGGTCCACCACGGGGCGGTCCGCGGGCGCCGGATCTGCCTCGCTGGGCGACCAGCCGAAGTTCGCGTACTGCGCGAAGATCCCGCTGTACACGTTCTTGAGCGTGAGGAAGAACCGCCCCGCCATCTCGCGGATCATTCCCTCGTCGAAGCGGCGCGGCACCCACACCTGGCTCGACGCGATGAGAAACAATCGCACCGCGTCCGCCCCGTGCCGCGGCACCCCCTCCCAC
>DATGDQ010000052.1:0-6417 GCA_035310785.1 Gemmatimonadaceae bacterium
AAGCGAAGCAGACGACGGAGCGCTTTCGAGCAATAGGCGCAAATGCGAAGCTGAAGAGCACTGACGATCATATCGTCGACGGTAGAATCCTCGACGCTCGTATGGCGATGGCTGCGGGCAACTACTCCCTAGCATATTCGCTGGTGGCCGATGTGCTGCGGGCGCGTGGGTATTTCGAGGGAAAGCGAATTGCGAATTTTCGGTCCGCACTGCTCCTCGCGTCAGAGGCGGCCTTGCGAATGCAGCAGCCGGACTCCGCACTTCGCTTCGCGCGGGATGCCCGCAGACTGGCGACACTCGATTCGATTGCGGATTCGCGGAGCGCTCACGTTGGTGAGGCGCGACTCGCCGAGGGGCGCGCATTGCTCGCGGGTGGCGATACCGTGGAAGCGCGTGCGACACTCGAGCGCGCGCTTGCTGCGCTGAGCGCGGGGGCCGGCTCCGGCCATCCGCTGACGCGTGAAACGGTGTCGCTTCTATCCGCGCTACCTCACTAGATCGGCCGCGCCTCCGCCGCCGCGGCGTGCGTCGAGCACACCGTATACGGCGGCCACCGCGAGGAGCAGCAGGGTGACGAGCGCGGCATTGAGAAGCACGCGCGCGTAGCCGAGCTTCGAGACCGTGATGAACGGGTACGGATACCAGCCGGATGCTGCGCCGAGCATCAGCACGTACGCGAGGTACGCTACGGGCCATGCGAAAAGGCGCACGATAGTCGCGCTGTCGATGCGCGGCCAGGGTCCGAACGCGAGCCAGCCGATCACGGTGAGCGCCGGAGCGACATAGTGAAAGCCGATGTCACTGAGCCTCGCGGCGCCCTCGAGGTGCACGATCCGACGCAGGACAAGTATGTAAACGATGAAGGTCACCGTCATGCCGACGATTGCGTCGGCGCGCAGCACACGCCAGAGGCGTCCGTCGCGAGTGGGGCTCTGAATGAGGCCGAGCGCCGTACCGGCCGCGAGGAGATTACTCTGAATCGTGAAATAGCTGAAGAATCGAAGCAGCCGCTCGGGCAGCGGCGCGATGAGGCCTGCGGCGTCGAGGATCGCCCCGCGGCCGGAGAACACGACTGCGAGCTGCCCGATGAGCGACAGGGCGATCACCAGCACAGTCGCTCCGTGCCAGGCGCGCCCCCACGATCGTCGATCGATCACGCTTTCGCGATGTGCCTGGCTACCGCACGAATGTCTGCGTAGAACTCGTCGCGCGCACGCTCGCGCTCGCCCTCGGGCGCGCGCAGCACCGACGAGGGATGCACCGTAGCGATCACGGTGTCCGCCAGCTCCGACTTGACCGGCTTGCCGCGCTGCTGAGTGACTCGGAACTGCTTGCCGAGCAACGATTGCGCTGCGGTGGCGCCGAGGACGACGATGACGCGTGGCCTGGTCAACCTGATCTCCTCCTCGAGCCACGGATGACACGCACGAATTTCGGTGTCGTTCGGCTTCTTGTGGATGCGGCGCTTGCCCTTGGCGCCGCGCTCGTACTTGAAATGCTTCACTGCGTTGGTCACGTACACGCTCTTGCGATCGATGCCGGCTTCCTGGAGCGCAGTGTCGAGCAGCCGTCCCGCGGGTCCGACGAACGGATGCCCTTGCTGCTCCTCCTGATCTCCGGGCTGCTCGCCCACGAACATTACCGTGGCGCTGCGCGGACCTTCACCGAACACCACACGCCCGCACGTCCAGAGGTCGCAGCCGCGGCAGCGCATGGCGGCATCGCGGAGCTTTGGCAGAGTCGCGCCGGGCGGAATGAAGTCCGCGGCGGATCCGGTGCCCGCACCGCCACCGCAGGGTGAAGCTGCTTCCGCGCTCGAGGAAATCATCGTAAGTCCGAAGCGAGTACGCTCACACCGAATCACCTGTGAGGATTGGAGCGGCTGGCTCCCCACTCTCGGAAGCGCGCAAGCGTGGTGCCAACCACGGCAGACTGGTCGGTATCGACTCGATCAAAATGTGCAGTTTGCCACGAGGCGACTCATTTTCGAGATTTCGCTCCAGGAGCAACCTGCCAGGGAGGAAGCATGAGCGTCAGTACCAATCCGTCCAACGATACCACATCGATGCTGGAGATGCTCTACTCCGACTTCGAGGCGGAGCATGCGGCGACGCGGCGGCTGCTCGAGCGATTCCCGGATGCGAAGCACGATTGGCGACCGCACGAGCACTCGCGAACACTCGCCGAGCTCGCGACACATGTGGCCGACATCCCGAACCGCGCTGTTGCAATCCTCACGACGAGCGAGATGCAGGCGGGCGCGCGCAAGCCACCTGCTCCGCTCACGACGGCAGCGCAGTTACTCGCCGCGCATGATGCCGCAGTCGCCGCGCAACGAGCAGCACTGGCGAAGACCGATCTCGCGGCACTCTCGAGCGAGTGGACCATCAAGCGCGGAGACCAGGTGGTGACGCGAGGTCCGAGATATCGCCTGCTCCGGACCGTGATGATGAGCCACCTCGTCCACCATCGCGCGCAACTGGGTATCTACTACCGCATCCTCGGTGTTCCCGTGCCCGGCATGTACGGCCCTTCAGCCGACGACCTCGCGGGCCGCACGCATTAGTGCGAAAGGTGTCAATGCCTTGACATCCGACAACAGAGCGCTTCATGTTGTCGGACGTCTAGGTATTCACCCCTCGCCGCCCGGTTCATGTCCGATCGTGCCGATCTCCTGCAGGGAACGCTCGACCTCCTGATCCTCAAGGCGCTTCTCCCCGCCGCGCTGCACGGCTGGGGTATCTCGAAGCGCATTCGCGAGCTCTCGTACGACGTGCTGCAGGTCAATCAGGGCTCGCTCTATCCCGCGTTGTATCGGCTCGAGGATCGCGGGCTCGTGCGCAGCAGCTGGGGCATCTCGCCCGAGGGACGGCGGGCGAAGTTCTACACGCTCACGGCGGCCGGCAGGAAGAGGTTCGCCGAGGAGAAGGCGAATTGGCGGTTGTTCACGAGCGCAGTGGAGCAGATTCTCCATGCTCCCTGACGGCATCCCGGGCGCCAACGGCACCGGCCTGATCTCGCGGTGGCAGCGCCGAACGACCGCGCTCTTTCGCAGGGCTGCAGTCGAGCGCGACATGGCGGAGGAGATGCGTCTCCACATCGAGATGGAGGCCGAGGAGCTCGCGCGCACGCGCGGCCTTTCGGACGCTGTCGCGCTTCGACAGGCACGACTCGCGTTCGGCGGCGGAGAGCGATTCCGGGAGGAAGGCCGCGACGCGCGGGGCACGCGCTGGCTCGAGGACGTCGCAACCGATGCACGCTACGCGGTACGCACGCTGCTTCGATCGCCAGGATTCGCGGTCGCGGCCGCACTCACGCTCGCACTCGGCATCGGTGCCACGACGGCCCTCTTCAGCGTCGTACACGCCGCCTTGCTCGAACCGCTTCCCTTCGGCGATCCCGCGCATACGGTCGTCGTGTGGAGCGGATCCTTCGAGAATTCCGGCTCGTGGATGTCGTACGATGAGTACGAGGTGTTGACGTACCAGCCACACATTTTCGATGCGGTCGGCGTCTACGATGTGGAGACGCAGAGCGTGACTGGGGCCGGTGATCCCGAGCGTGTCCACGCCGCGCAGATCTCCCAGCGGACGCTCGGCGTGCTCGGCGTCGCTCCCATGCTCGGACGGGGCTTCCTCCCGCAGGAGGACGTACCGGGCGCAAACGATGTGGCGCTGATCGGCTATTCGTTCTGGCAGCGTCACTTCGGCGGCGATCCCGCGGCGGTCGGCAGGCGCATCGAGGTCGCGGGCAAACCGAAGCTGATCGTCGGCGTGATGCCGGCGAACTTCCGCATGCCGCTCGACTACGACGAACGGGGCGCGACGCAGCTTCTCACGCCGCTCGCCGCCTCCGATAGCGAATACGGTGCGGTGCCCGGTCCCGCGCTCGCACCCGGCGGGGGAAGTCACGGCCTCTACGCCGTTGCACATCTGGCGCATGGCGTGACCATCGCGCAGGCGAACAACGAGCTGGAGAAGGTCGCGTCACGCCTCATAGACGAGGGCGTGTACACCGGTCCAACGCGATTCCGGTTGACAGCCGTGCCGCTGCGCGAGCAGATCAGCGGATCGCTTCGCC
Source organism: Gemmatimonadaceae bacterium (assembly GCA_035310785.1). GTDB lineage: Bacteria > Gemmatimonadota > Gemmatimonadetes > Gemmatimonadales > Gemmatimonadaceae > FEN-1250. Next base: position 4,081 of record DATGDQ010000052.1, read on the forward strand.
CCGTGCTGCTCATTCTGCTCGGAGCCGTCGCCCTCGTGCTCGTGATCGCGTGCGCCAACGTCGCCGGCCTGCTCTTCGTGCGTGGCGAGCGGCGGCGGCGCGAGACATCCCTGCGCACGGTGCTCGGCGCAGCGCGCTCGCGATTGGCGCGACAGTTCCTCACGGAGGGACTGGTCATCGCACTCGTCGGTGGAACACTCGGAATGCTCGTAGCGTGGCTGGGCGTCACCGCCACACGCGCGTGGGCTCCTCGACAGCTTGGCCTCGTCTCCGACGTCTCGCTCAATCTCGGCGTGCTCGCGTTCGCACTCGTCACGACGATCGTCACCGTGTTGCTCTTCGCACTCGCGCCGTCGATCGCGGCGACTCGCGTGCGGGCAACCGAGTCGCTCAAGGATGGCGGGCGCGGAACCACGATCTCCCGGGCACGCCTGCGAGCGCGTCAGCTCATGGTGGTGGGCGAGATCGCGCTCTCGGTCGTGCTCATTGTCGGTGGGGGGCTCATGATCCGCACCGTGCGGCGAATCATGTCGATCGATCCGGGATTCCGGAGCGATCACGTGCTCACGATGGAGCTGTCAGTGCCATCATCGCGGTACGCAGAGCATGAGCGCGTATCCGCCTTCTTCGATGAGCTGCGTCATCGCGTCGAGGCGCTTCCCGGCGTGGAGCGCGCCGCCGCGGCGCGTCTGCTCCCGTTGGCCACGACGATCGGCAATTGGGGACTCGTGATTCCGGGTTACACTCCGCCACCCGGACAGACCACGCCCGGCGACTGGCAGATCGTAACGCCCGGGTATTTCGAGACGATGAAACTGCACCTCGTGGCGGGCCGGGTGTTCGACGAGCGCGATCACGATGGCAGCCCGGTGGTCTACGTCATTAGTCAGAGTATGGCGAACGAGTACTTCGCGCACCGTAATCCGATCGGCGCGAGCATGCGGCTGTCCGACGACAGCGCACAAATGGGCACCGTCATCGGGGTGGTGCGCGATGTGGAGCACAACGGTCTCACCTCGATTACCGAACCGACCTTCTACGCCGTGCATTCGCAATACTATCGCTCCGCCCACTTCACACCTCGCACAATGAATCTCATCGTGCGCACGCACGGTGAGCCGCTCGGGCTCGCGCGAGCCGTACGCCAGCAGGTGCACGCGCTCGACCCGGAGATTCCAGTTGCGCACGTGCGCACGATGGACGACATCGTCAGCAGCTCGATCGCGAGGCAACGATTTTCCATGCTGCTGCTTGGCGCGTTCGGGGCGCTCGCGCTGTCGCTGGCCGTCGTCGGCATCTACGGAGTGGTCGCGCAGCTCGTGGCAGCGCGCGGGCAGGAGTTCGGGGTACGCGCAGCATTGGGCGCGAGTCCTGCCGCCCTCGTTCGCATGTCGCTCAGGGATGGTGTTCGCCAGACGGGCGCAGGGCTGGCAATCGGCGCGGTCACGGCACTGATGCTCTCTCGGCTGATGCAGGGAATGCTGTACGGGGTCACGCCCAACGACCCATTGACGTTCGCGCTGGCGATGATCCTCACGGGAGCGATTGCCATGGCGGCGAGCTATCTGCCGGCGCGACGGGCAGGGCGAGTGGATCCGGCCTCGGCTCTCAGCGCGGGGTAGCACTACGCGGGATGACGTAGGCCGCGGCCTCTTCCCACTACGTCATCTCGATCCTCCCATACGTCATTGACCTCCGCCGCATGCGCCGATGCGCGTATGTGGCCCTCGAGCGAGAACGAGCATCCTCCGACCAGATAGAAGTCTGCACTGGTCTCGTGCTCGTGAGGTCTCTCCGTGCGACAGTCAAGAAGGCAATATCGCCGCTCTCGCCGGTTCTTCTGCGTTGCGCTGAGTCTCGGGTTCTTCGTCGTCCTGATCGCGGCGGGGTGGACGCAGTACTCGTCGACCGCGAGCGCATCGGCATTTGCGATCCCGGTCGGCAATACCCGGGTGCTCGCATCCTCTCGGCATCGCGCGGTCGCGGCGCCACCCGCTGACTGGCCCGTGAACGGCGCCGAGGGCGGCACTCACTACTCCTCGCTCGACGAGATCTCGCGTGCGAACGTCGATTCGCTGCAGGTCGCGTGGGTCTTTCGCACGGGCGATGTCTCCGATGGAGTCGCGGAAAGCAGCGGACCGGCGACGGCCTTCGAAGCGACGCCCCTCATGCTCGACGGCACGCTCTATATCGCGACCCCATCGGCGCGCGTGATCGCGCTCGACCCCGAGCGTGGAACGCCGCGGTGGACATACGATGCACACATCGACCGCGTATCGCTCGCACACGATGAGGTAACCACACGCGGCGTGTCCGCGTGGGTCGATTCGGCGCGCA
>DATGDQ010000053.1:0-5553 GCA_035310785.1 Gemmatimonadaceae bacterium
CGCACGAGCGCATGAGCACGCACGATCGCGGCGTCGTGATCTCGGATTCCGGCTACGTGCACGAGCCGGATAGCCTGTTCGACGCACGATTCCCCGATTTTCACGCGACACGTCTCTCCGCTGTCGCGGGGCTACGGCTGCTCGATTACAAGCGCGTGACTGGCTACGATGCGCTGTATGGCACGCAGGATCTTCCGCTGGGCGTGCAATTCGCCGCGCAGATCGGACGTGGGCTTCCCAATCTCGGCAATACCAACTGGCTGTTCGGCGGCGACGTGCTCGGCGGACATGCGTTCGGACCTTCGTTCCTGGGAACGCGACTGTCCGGCGAGATCCAGCGCGACGCGGCGACGGGTGGATGGGCGGGACTCGTGACCACCGCGCGACTGATCTACTACACCAAGCCGAGTGAGCATCACACCGTCATCGTCACGGGAGACTTCGCGGGCGCCTGGCGCGCCCTCCTGCCCTACGAGCTCACGATCGGGAGCTCGGGCTCGGGTGTGCGGGGCTTTCGCAGCTCGCAGGAGGCGGGCGCGCGCCGCGCCGTCGCACGCATCGAGGACCGATGGGCCATCCGACGATTCGGCAACTGGTCCGCGTTCGGCGCTGCACTGTTCGCGGACGCGGGCAAGGTGTGGGCGGGCGATGTGCCCTTTGGCGTGAACAGTCCCGTGCGCGGTTCGGTGGGCGTCAGCCTGCTCGCGGCAGTACCGGCGCAATCGCAAACGACGTGGCGTGTGGACATCGCGGCGCCGCTCAATCGTGGCGGCGGCGCGCGTCGCAGCATCGAGATTCGATTCGTGAGCGAGAACCGGGCGCGCAGCTCGCTGCGTCAGGCCGACGATCTCGCTCGCGCGCGTGCCGGGACTGCCGCGACGAACATCTTCTCGTGGCAGTAGTGTAGAGGGCACTCTATGACCCGACTGGGAGTCGAACCCAGGACCTACGGATTAAAAGTCCGTTGCTCTAACCAGCTGAGCTATCGGGTCTAGCGACTTAGCTACTTTCGTGTTTCCGCTGTAGCGAAGACTATCGCGGACCTAGTCGAAAACGGGAGTCTGCTTCGATTTGCGCCGACGCGAGCTCATGCTTGTGTTCCACGCCCGTAGCTGCACAAACCCGCATGGGCGTCGGTTCGTATGCGTGCCCGAGTTGTTGCGAGCCGAACTTCACAGGTCGACGCGGCTCGCCGTCGAGTCCGGGCAATCGCACGACTGCATAAGAGTGTCGAGCACCGTGAACGCGATGCAAGGCCGGAGATCGATCGGAGCATGCCGATCTTCGATGCGCCGGGCCCGTCAGGCCAGCACGTTGCCGCGACGGGCGACGCCGATCGCGACGTCGCGTGATGTTCGTTAGATCTTCTCCTGTCCGCGGACCCTGCTACGTCGGACCGTGCAGACCGGGTGGCCCCGGGGATGCCGCCGCCGCTCATGGTATTCTGAAGTTTCGGGATCGTGCGCCGCCGGCGCGGACGCGCCAACAGGAACGCAGCCTCCCCATCTAACGCGTCTGCGTCGAGCCGGTATATTGGATTGGTCGCGAGCGATCGACGCTCGTAACGCCCTCTGGCCAACAACGCATGCGGAGTGAAGAACCCCCCCCAGGCGACGCCGCCTCGAGATCATTGGCGTCGTCTGAGGTCGCTCGCCGCATTCTGGCGCGCGATGCCCTCGCATCCGAGCACGAAACGGGAAGCGTAACGCCCGAGACGGCGATTTTCGCGCTTCAACGGTCGTGTATCCGCGTCAGCGACGCCTTGCGCAATTCGATGGGCGACGCCGGATGCGCGGCGCTGCTCGCCCGGGCGCTCGCGCGTACCGAACAGGCGCACCCGGTATTGAAAGATCTGCATGGGCGCGCCGATGAAGGCATTCGCCTGGACCGCATCGCGGCAAGCGCCGAAGCGCACGGCATTGAAACTGTTACGGCAGCGCTGGAGGCACTCATCGGCGCTCTGGTCGACATACTCACACGGCTCATTGGAGGCGACATGGCGATACGAGTCCTCGATCACGATGGTCCTCAGCCGCGGGCACGCGGTGGCGCGCGCGAGCTATGACGGCATCCAGGCAGTCCGTGATTCGGAATGTCGCGACCGGCGTTCCCGGGATGGACGCCGTCTTGGGCGGCGGCCTCTGTGAGTATTCGTTCAATCTCATCGCCGGTCCGCCGGGCGCCGGCAAGACGACGCTCGTCCAGCAGATTCTCTTCGCCAACGCGACGCCGGACCGCCCCGCCCTCTACTTCACGGTGCTCGGCGAACCCACGGTGAAGATGATGCGGTACCAGCAACAGTTCAGCTTCTTCGACAGCGCAAAAGTGTCCTCCGCCATCCAGTTCGTGAACCTGGGGGCGGAGACGGTCAGCGACGATCTCGATGCCGTCCTCGCTCGCATCGTCTCGGAAGTCACGGCGCTCGAACCGGGATTCGTCGCCGTCGATTCGTTTCGCACGATCGGCGGACATCTCCGGCTCGGCGACGACAACGCCGTACTCAAGCTCGCGGACTTCGTCCAGCGCCTCGCGCTGCAGTTGACGTCCTGGGAGGTCACGTCGTTTCTCCTCGGGGAGTACTCCGAGCACGAATCACGGCACCCGGTATTCACCATAGCCGACAGCATCCTCTGGCTGTCGGAGGACGTCGATCGCAACTCCGCTGTGCGCAAGTTCCGCGCGGTCAAGGTACGTGGCCGCTCGCCGATCCCCGGCCTCCACACGTTTCGAATCACGGCCGACGGCCTCGAGGTCTTTCCGCGCATTCCCGAGCAACAACAAGACCGAGTCGTACGTTCCGACAAGCGGCTCCGCACCGGAGTACCAGGCCTGGACGACATGATGGGCGGCGGAATCCCGGAGGGCGACGTCGTGATGCTCACCGGCCCCGCCGGCAGTGGCAAGACGACGTTCGCCTCTCAGTTCGTAGCGCAGGGGCTGAGCGAGGGCACGAATTGTGTCGTCGCGGTGTTCGAGGAGTACCCCGAAGCGTATCTCGCACGAGCGAAGTCCGGTTTGGTCGATTTCAGCGAGATGATCGCCGCGAACCGGCTCGCGGTGGTGTATCTCCGCCCGATGACGTTATCGGTGGATGAAATGCTCGTGGAGTTCCTCAACGTAGTGCAGCGCGTCGGCGCCAAGCGGGTGGTGATCGATTCGCTGTCGGGGTTCGAGATTGCCCTCGCGCCAACGTTCCGCCTGGACTTCCGCGAGTCGCTCTACCGCCTCGTCGGGGCGCTCACGGCAACCGGCGTCACCGTGCTCATGACCGCGGAGGTGATCGAGGTCTTCCCGGAGATTCGATTCACGAACGATCGCGTCTCGTTCGTGACGGACGACATTCTCGTACAACGGTACGTCGAGATTGACGGCCAGCTCGAGAAGGTCCTCGCGGTCGTCAAGATGCGCGGCAGCGGCCACTCGAAGGAATTCAGAGTCTACGACCTGACTTCGTCCGGCGCCGTGATCGGCGAGTCACTCCGAGGCTACCACGGGATCACGACGGGCATACCGACACACGTGGAAGGACATCACGGCCTGGACACGGGAGGGGACGAGGCGTGACGGAGCGCGCGGAGCGGCCGAAGGAGGATCTTGTGATTAGCGCCTCAATAGGAAGACATCTTGCGCTATCGCCGGTCGCATTCGCCGTGACCGAGGGGGACGCGCACACGGTAGTCTACGCCAACTCGTTGTTTCGGAATCTGCAATCGGCCGGCCTTATCCGCATCGGCGACACGGCGGGCGGCAGTCGGCACCCGGCGGAAGCCGACTTGACCCCAGCCCTCGACGACGCCCTGCGAACCATGCAGCCGGTGCGCGACCTGGTGATCGGGTCATCCACAGGCGAGGCGCCGAGGTGGAGTTGCAGCATCTGGCCCGTCTCCGAGTCCACCGACGACTACGAACGGCTCGTCGTCGAAGTGCGCGACGTGGAGCTGATCGAGGGAGCCAAGGAACGACAGCGCGCGGTGGCCGAGCAGCTCCTGCTCGGTGCGCTCCGAGAGCAGGATGCCGCCGGACAAGCGGCTTACGCGAGCGAGCGGTCAGAGTATCTGGCCACAGCCAGTCGCCACCTGTCGCTGTCGCTCGACGAACCTGCGACGCGCGACACGGTACGCCATCTCTCCCTCCCACGGCCGAGGACGTGGTGCATCGTCGATGTGATCGAGTCGAATGGCGCGATTCACCGGCTGTCGGTGGTTCACCCCGATCCAGCGAAACAGGCGCTGGCCACCCTACTCGAGGAACAATGGCCCTCGAGGTCCCGCGAGTCGACCGATCTGGCCGATGCGCTCCACGCGCTACGCGTGGCCCAGCCGACGGTGCTGACCGCCGACTCGGGGGCCGAGCTGGTCCTCGCTGCGCACGGAGAGGCGAACCTTCGCATCCTTCGGGAAATCGGATTCGGCTCGCTGCTCGTCGTTCCGCTCGTCGTGCGCGCGCGCGTGCAGGGCGCGATCACCTTCGTCAGCCCTGAGGGCGATTCCCCGTTCTCGTTGGACGAGATCGGACTCGCGGTGGACATCGCCGCTCGATGCGCGATGGCCCTGGACAACGCGCGACTGTACCGTGAAGCAGACGCGCTGCGGCTCGCCGCCGAGACGGCGAATCAATCGAAGAGTCAGTTTCTCGGAACGATGAGCCATGAGCTCCGTACGCCGCTCAACGTCATAGGCGGTTTCACCGAGCTCATCGAGATGGGCATCCAGGGCCCCGTGACTGACAAGCAGCGCGTTGCGCTCGCACGGATCAAGGCCAGTCAGCAGCACCTGCTGATGCTGATCACCGAGATCCTCAATTTCGTGCGAATCGAGAGCGGCCGCATGGAGTATCGTTTCGGCCCGACCCCGTTGGCGGAGGCACTCGCCGATGTCGCTGGCATGCTCGAGGGAATTGCCAAGGAAAAGGACCTCACGATGGTGCTTCCGCCCGGTGATGCCGATGTCGTCGCTTGGGCCGATGCCGACCGGGTACGCCAGATTCTCGTGAACCTGATCATGAACGCGGTGAAATACACCCCGGACGGCGGGATAATCACCGTGTCATGTGCGGCCGTGGGTGAAACGGCGGTCATTCGCGTCGCGGACACGGGACCCGGAATCCCGGCCGACCGGCTCGAGTCGATCTTCGAGCCGTTCGTTCAACTCACCGCGGGCTTCACCGATCGGCGCGGCGGTGTTGGCCTCGGCCTGCCGATCAGCCGAGATTTGGCTCGAGCGATGAAGGGCGACGTTATGCTCGAGAGCACCGGGACTGGTGGGTCGTGCTTCACGCTGGTTCTTCCCCGCGCGCCGCTGACGTCAAGTCCGCATGGCTCCGTGCCGGGTCGAGCGGAAGCCAGAGCGTGAACGCGCTGCCAACGCCCGGCGTGCTCGTAAAAGTGATGTCTCCGCCGAGCGCGCGAGCCAACCGGCGGCTGATCGCGAGGCCGATTCCCGATCCCGCCGCGGCGCCGGGATCGAACCGCGCGAACTCACGGAACACCATCGCTTGTTTCTCGAATGCAATTCCCGGCCCGTTGTCGGTCACCGTGATGGCCGCCCAGCGTCC
>DATGDQ010000054.1:0-3173 GCA_035310785.1 Gemmatimonadaceae bacterium
CACGACCGTAATGCAGCTCTTCAGAGTGGATGATTTGCCGGAAGATTCGCCTCGCGTGCATTTGGTCTTTCATGACCGGCACGGCTGGTATTGCGAGCACGGGCGGGAGTGTCCCGCCGTCGCGGCGGTTCGCCGGCACCAACGGCTGGATTCCTTGGATACATAGGGTGGACTGGACATGATCTCACGACAGGAAACATTCGAGCAGACGAGCACGACCAACGATCCGTGGGCCGCCCTGGCGGCGCCCCTCCCCTCCGGCACCGTCGCGTGGAGACAGGATGGTCGGGCCATTGAACGCGACGGCAAGCACTTCGCGCGATTCGTTGCCTATGTGGAAGCCAACACCGTGCGCGAGCGGCTCGACAGCGTCGTGCCGGGTGAGTGGAATCTCACGCTCGAGCTTCTTCCGGTGGTCCCGGTGGTGGACGACGCAGACGGTGGTGACGCGAATCGCTTCGCCTTCAAGGCACGTCTGCAGATTCTCGGGATCGTTCGCGAAGACGTCGGCACGGGCAAGGACTACAAGCAGGCGTCCACGGACGCGTTCAAGCGTGCCGCGGTGCGCTTTGGCATCGGCCACGAGCTGTATCAGCTTGGAACGAACTGGGTCGAGCTCGAGAGTGGCGCCAAGGGTGCGCGCCCTGTCGAAGATCCACAGGTGGCGCACGACCGGCGCGTTGCCGGGCAGTCCGGCTCTCCCGTCCAGCAGCTCTCGCTTGGTTCTGCGCCCACGCTCTCGCTCGAGCGGGGGGTGGCGGAGCTGCCCGACGTGCCCGCGTGTCCGCTGTGCAACGGGCGGATGTGGGATAATCGCCTGAACAAGCGGAACCCCAAGGCACCCGATTTCAAGTGCCGCGACCGTCGGTGTGACGGCGTCGTCTGGCGCTTGCCCGAGCGCGCCGTCTAAAGTGCGAGCCGGCGAAGGGATGCGGCGCGTGCAAACGCCTCGGGCGTGAGCGAGTAGTACACGCTGTCCTGTCCGTACACGGGCCGCATTCCTTCGTAGCGCATTCCCAGCTTGTCCATCACGCGTCGTGACGCCGCGTTCTCCGCGCTGGCGACGGCGACGATTCGATCGAGCCGGCGCTCCTCGAATCCCCACTGCACCACCACACTTGCCAGCTCCGTCGCGAAGCCGCGTCCCCACGCCGGCTTCTCGAACGCATAGCCCACCTCGATCTCGGCGGTCCCGTCGAGCGGTTGCAACCCTCCCCATCCGACGGGTGCCTGTTCGTCGTCGCGAAGCCGCACGCTGAACATTCCGAGCTCGTGCTCCGCCCAGCACCGCACGTATCGCGCGAGCCGCTCTTCCGCCTGCTCGCGCGTGAGCGGGCCTGCTCTTCCGATGAAGCGCATGACGTCCGCGTCGCCGGCGAACCGCGCGTACCATTCAATATCGGCGAGTACCAAGGGGCGCAGAACGAGACGCTCTGTGCGAAGCGTAGGCATGGCGCAGCATATCGAGTGCGCGGGGCGCGAGCAAGGAATGAGCGCTCGCGAGTACCACGCGCGCTGTCGCTCCCGTGTTTCTTCCGCCCGCCCTCGCACTTCGGCTGACCGCGTGCAACATTGTGCGAGCAGCGCTTCATCTCCCTCTCGCACTCTAGTCATGATGATTCGACTCGTCCTGGCCGCGCTCCTGGTGTACGCGGTCTTCGTTCCCGCCCACGCCGCTGCGCAGGATGCCGACGCGAATCTCGCGCGCGCCAAGCGCATCCTGCGCACCACGCCGCTCGTCGACGGCCACAACGATCTCGCGTGGCGAATCCGGGAAGACAAGCACGCGCCGCGCGATGTGGAGGCGTACGATCTTCGGAAGACGACACCTGGACACACCGATCTCTCTCGCATGAAGTCAGGAGAACTCGGCGCGCAGTTCTGGTCCGTCTACGTTCCGGGCGAGATCAAGGACTCGGGCTATGCACGCGTGCAGCTTGAGGAGATCGACATCGCTCGCCGATTCATCGCGAAATATCCGGAGCGGCTCGCCCTGGCGACACGGGCATCCGACATTCGGAAAGATTTCGATCAGGGAAAGGTCGCGTCATTTCTGGGCATGGAGGGCGGCCACGCGATCGAGAACTCCCTGGGGGCGCTGCGCGCGTACTACGATCTCGGCGTTCGCTACATGACGCTCACGCACAACGTCACGCTCGACTGGGCCGACGCGGCGCTCGATGCGCCGAAGCACGGTGGGCTCACTCCGTTCGGTCGGGAGGTGGTCCGCGAGATGAACCGCCTCGGAATGCTGGTCGATCTCGCGCACGTGTCGCCAGGCACCATGAGCGCGGCGCTCGACGTGAGCGCAGCACCGGTGATCTTCTCCCACTCCGGCGCACGCGCGCTCGTGGATCATCCGCGAAATGTTCCGGATTCCATCTTGGCGCGGCTTCGAACGAACGGAGGGATCGTGATGATCCCGTTCGTGAACAGCTTCGTCTCGCCCGACGTTCGCGCGCACGACCTCGCGCAGGAAGCCGCCGCGAAGGACGCGGCGAACAGATTTCCGAACGACACTGCGGCGGTCTCGCACGAGATGGACGCGTGGCGCGCGGCCCATCCCACGCCCCTCGCATCCCTCGCTCAGGTCGCAGACCAAATCGATCACGTGCGCGACGTCGCCGGAATCGACCATGTTGGAATCGGCAGCGACTTCGATGGATTCACGGACGTGATTCCCGGATTGGAAGACGTCTCGCGGTTTCCCTACCTGTTCGCGGAGCTCGCGCGCCGCGGCTGGTCGGATGCCGATCTACGGAAATTGGCGGGAGAGAACTTCATTCGCGTCTTCACGCGCGCGGAGGCCGTGTCGGCGCGGCTGCGGCGGGAGCGAGGTCCTTCGACGACAACGATCGACGATCGATCCGGGCAAACGACTCCCTAGCGGGGTCTATCCATCATCGCGAGCAGGGATCCATCGGTGAGCTCGGTCCAGCGCTCTGGGTAGCGCCAGAAGCGGCGACATACGCTTCCGCCATCGAAAATCAGGCAGGAGTCGGACACGGCCCCCGGAACATCGTGAACACGCGCTTCGCGCACCCGCCAACGAGTCCCGTCTTCCGAGTACACGAGTCGCTGCGCGAGCGTTTCGAGCTTCGGTGGGGCCATTCAACCTCGGCGTCATGTTCACTCGCGTGTCTGCATCCAGGCTGCGCGCGACTCGTCGCGTC
>DATGDQ010000055.1:0-6322 GCA_035310785.1 Gemmatimonadaceae bacterium
GCGCGATTGCGAGCCACGCCAACACGCGCCGCTTCGCATCGAGCGGACGCTCCGGCGCGATCAGCATCGGGTGGCCGAGCTGACCACGCCCGATCACGAGCGCGAGCACGGCCCATAGCCACCATCCCTGCCAGAGCTGTCCCATCGGGATGAGCAGCAGCCAGAAGAATCGCGCGATCCATGGCTGTCGATCACCGAACAGCGCGTAGGTGATGTGGCCGCCATCGAGCTGCGCGAGCGGGAGAAGATTGAGCGTGGTGATGAAAAGCCCGGTCCATCCCGCGATCGCCAGCGGCGTCAGCGCGATCGTGCCGTGAGCACCCACGATCGCTCTACACAGCGAGAGCAGGAGCGAATCGCCGAGCAGGAGCTGCCAATCCTCCACCATGATCGCCTGATGCGCGAGCGTCGCAGCCGGCAGCGCGGCGGTGGCGCTGTGTGCGAGGCCGACGAGCAGCACCGGAATCGCGACGAGCATCCCGGCGAATGGACCCGCGACGCCAATGTCGAACAGCGTGCGCCGATCGTACATGGGCGAACGAAGCCGAATGAATGCGCCCATGGTGCCGAGCAATCCGAGCTGCGGCGGAAAGGGAAGAAAGAAGGGAGGGCTCGCATTCACGCGGTATCTGCGCGCCACGAGGTAGTGGCCGGACTCATGCGCCGCGAGAATCGCAGCGAGCGGGACTGAAAAGGTGAGTCCGACCCGAAGCGCCGCCACGGACGGAAGGGCCCAATTCGCAGGGAACCCCGCGAAGGTCGCTCCGGCCACGGTCATGGAGAGCAGCGTCAGTGCGAACAGGAGCACGTGCACCCACCACCGCTCGCGCGGCTTGTGTTCCTCCGACACGAGCACCAGGGTGCGCCCGTCCGGCGTCTTCTCCCAGTAGTGCGCGCCGGGCCAGCGCTCGATCGCCCGCGCGAGCACGGGCGACGGCGTATCGTGCACCGGATCGACCACTCCCTCGATGATCTCGCGGTCGCCCAACGGGAGCTCGCGCCAGTGCGTAAAGTACGTAGTGACAGGTAGCTCGGTCACACTTGACCACCATTTTTTGCCGCGTTAGCTTGGCACTTCCCGCAGGTCGTTGCCCCCTGCCCCGCCTCTTCGTCTCTTTTTACTCACCATCGTGTCGTGAGTCGCGGCGCCCGATCGTCCTGATCGCCTGCGCCCGGCCCGCACATCCTCGCTGCCGTCCCATTCGCGAGTGAAATCGCACTTCCTTCCCCAGACCGCACGGTCGTGGACATCTCCGAGCTGAAGCAGAAGTCGGTTGCAGAGCTGCAGTCCATGGCGGACGAGCTCAATATCTCCAACTTCTCAGGGCTTCGAAAGCAGGATCTCATCTTCCGCATCGAGCAGAATCTGCTCGATGCAGATGCCGTGCTGCGCGGAGAGGGCGTGCTCGAGATCCTGCCGGAAGGGTACGGATTCCTGCGGAGTCAGGACTGGAATTATCTGTACGGACCCGACGACATCTATGTCTCGCCGTCACAGATCAAGCGATTCGACCTGCGCACGGGCGACACCGTTGCGGGCCAGGTACGTCCGCCGAAGGAAGGCGAGCGATACCTCGCGCTCCTCAAGGTCGAAACGATCAATGGAATCGATCCGGACACGGCGCGCCAGCGCATCACCTTCGACAGTCTGCGTCCCCGCTACCCCGATGTGCGCCTGCGCCTCGAGTCCGCGAGCGAGGATCTCAGCATGCGCGTGGTCGATCTCATCGCGCCGATCGGCAAGGGACAGCGGGGCTTGATCGTTGCACCGCCTCGCGCGGGCAAGACGATCCTCATGCAGAAGATGGCGAACGCCATCGCCGAGAATCATCCGGAGGTCACGCTCATCGTGCTGCTGATCGACGAGCGACCCGAAGAGGTCACGGACATGCAGGAGCAGGTGAAGTCCGCCGAGGTGATCAGCTCGACGTTCGACGAGCCAGCGGACCGACACGTGCAGGTAGCGGACATGGTGATCGAGAAGGCGAAGAGGCTCGTCGAGCACGGCCGTGACGTGGTGATTCTGCTCGATTCGATCACGCGCCTCGCGCGCGCGCACAACGTGATCGTGCCGCACTCGGGAAAGATTCTGTCGGGCGGTGTCGATGCGCACGCGCTCCACAAACCGAAACATTTCTTTGGAGCGGCGCGCAACATCGATGAAGGCGGATCGCTCACGATCATTGCAACGGCGCTGGTCGAGACGGGCTCGCGCATGGATGAAGTGATTTTCGAGGAGTTCAAGGGAACGGGAAACATGGAGCTCGTGCTCGACAGGAAGATCGCGGACCGGCGCGTGTATCCGGCAATCGACATCGGGCGATCGGGCACGCGAAAGGAAGAGTTGCTGCTCGACCAGGCCGAGCTGAATCGTGTGTACCTCCTGCGCAATTTCCTGAGCGACATGCCATCCACCGAGGCGATCGAGTTCCTGCTCCAGCGCATGGCGCGCACGAAGACGAACCGTGAATTCTTCGTGTCGATGGCGCAGGGGTGAGTATGAGCGCGAATGCGGAGACCGGCGATGCGAGCGCGCGCGGATCGCGCGCGGGCGGCTATCCCGGACGCATTCTCGCGGTGGATTACGGCGAGAAGCGTGTGGGACTCGCCCTGAGCGACCCTTCGCGCACCATCGCATCGCCGGCCGGATTCATCGTGCGACGGGCGGGCAAGCGGCCACCCATCGCGGAGATCGTGCGACGGGCGGAGGCGGCCGAAGCAACGGCGTTCGTGATCGGACTTCCGCTCGATGATCGCGGCGACGACACGCCGCGCGCGATCGAGACGCGACAGATCGCGGCCGAGCTCGAGAAGCGAACGGGGCTTCCCGTGACGCTCGTGGATGAGCGATACACCACCTCCGCCGCTTTGCGCACGGTGCGCGAGATGGGCGGCACCACTCGCGGCCGCAAGGGCGATGTCGACGCGCTGGCCGCCACGATTCTTCTTCAGCATGCGCTGCGACTCGTTCCGTAGCTCCGTGAGCAGTCGCGCCGCGTATGGTCGCGCCGCGAGTTGCCGCGCTCGCGTGCGTCGGGCCGCGCTGCGTGCGCTGTGCACCGCGTCGCTCGCCGCGTGTGGAGGCAACGCCCGCGGGCCGGTCGTGAAGGTGACGATTCCCCCGGGCGCGAGCGTGCGCACCGCCGCAGACAGCCTGCATCGCGCCGGGCTCGTGTCGTGGCCGCGCATTTTCCGTTACTATGCGAAGGCCACCGGCAACGATCACGACATCAAGGCCGGAACCTACTCGCTGCGGAGCGGTGAATCGTGGTCGCAGCTCATCACGGCGCTTCGAGATGGCGAAGGTCTCGAGCGCAAGCTCACGATTCCCGAGGGATGGAATCTCTTCACCATCGTCCCCGCTCTCGCCACCTCGCTCGGCTCGCCACCCGAGTCCGTAGCCGCTGCGGTGCGCGACACGTCGCTGCTGCACGAGCTCGATGTTCCGACTCCTACGCTCGAAGGCTATCTCTTTCCCGACACCTACATCTTCGCGTACGGCACATCGCCGCGCGTGGCCGTGCGCGAGATGGTGACGCGCTTCGAGCACGAGTGGGACCCCGCATGGGATGACCGGCTGCAGCAGCTCGCGATGAGCCGCAACGATGTGATCGCGCTCGCATCCATCATCGAGCGCGAAGCCCGGCGACCCGAGGAGCGTCCCGTCATCTCGGCTGTGTATCACAACCGGCTGCGGCTCCAGATGCCGTTGCAGGCCGATCCCACCGTGGAATACGCGCTGGGCGAGCATCGCGACCGGCTGTACTACAAGGACCTCGATGTCGAGTCGCCGTACAACACGTATCGACATCCGGGACTGCCGCCGGGACCGATTGCGTCGCCGGGCAAGGCGAGCATCGAGGCGGCGCTCTTCCCGGCCGCGGTGCCGTATCTCTACTTCGTGGCGAGCCCCGATGGGCACCACGAGTTCCGCACGACGTTCAAGGCACATTCCGAAGCGGTGCAGGAGGCCCGGCGCGAGCGCCGCGAGCACTCGTCGCGCGAGTGATCGCGCTAGCTCTCCTCCGCGAGATCGGGTCGAAGCGTGCGCGCATCGTGGAGGTAGACGTGCCGGATGCCGGTGCGCGGCACATCGGTGTCGACGTGCAGGAGCACACGAATGCACCTGCCCAGTGAGCCGGGCACCGGAATCTCGAGCGTGCAGAGCAGCGGAACGTCGAGCCATCCGAGCTCGCGTGCCGCGTGCGCGGGGAATTCGCTCGTGATGTCGTGGGTGACCGTGAAGATCGCGCTCACGACGTCCGCGCTCGTGATTCCGTTGCGAGCGACGATCGTCTCGAGCAGCTCGCGCGTGGCCCGGCGAATCTGCTCGGGCGAATCGCTCTCCACGGTCGTTGCGCCGCGAATCGCTCGCGCTCGCCGGTCACCCATGATGCTCCCGTATGCTGGATCCTGACTCGCTGACGCTCATCGCCATCACGGACGGCGTCGAGCGGAGCGTGGAGGACATCGTGCAGCGTGCGCTCGCGTGCGTGCGCGGCGGCGCGACGATGGTGCAGCTGCGGCTCAAAGATGCGGATGCGCGGACACAGGTGGAAGTAGCGCGTGCGCTCGTCGCCGCGTTGCCTGCGCGCGTGCCGGTCATCATGAACGATCGCGCGGATCTGGCGATCGCATCAGGCGCCGCGGGTGTGCACGTAGGCATCGAGGATCTTCCGGCGACCGCGGTGCGCCGCATCGTGGGACCGGATCGCATCCTCGGCGTGTCGGTCGGGAACGACGCCGAGGCGCTGCAGGCGAGGGTCGCAGACTATGTGGGGATCGGGCCGGTGTACGCGACGGCGTCGAAGGGCGATGCCGGCAGCGCGATCGGAGTGGCGGAGCTCGAGCGCCTCGCGAGTCTCTGCGCGCGTCCCGCGGTAGGCGTGGGCGGCATCGATGCATCGAATGCCGCGGCGGCGATCTCCGCGGGCGCGCGCGGAGTCGCGGTTATTCGAGCGCTCTTCGGCGCGAGCGATCCCGAGGCGGCTGCACGGTCGCTCCGTTCCGCCATCGGAAAGTAATGTCCGGTGCGTCGACGGCCGCTGCGGAATCGCGGCGATCGGGGCGCGCGATCTGTGGCGAGTTGGCGGCGTGGAAGGTCGTGACGATCTCGCCGAACACCGGCTCGCTCAGAAACAGGTCGGTGAGCTCCGGGTCGAACTGCGTGCCGCGGCCATTCGCGATCACCTCGCGAGCCGCGCTCACGGAGCGTTCGCGCTCGTAGCGTCGTCCGTGCGTGACGACATCGAAGGTGTCGGCGAACGCGACGATCCGCGCCTGCAGCGGAATCTCGAGACCGCGCAGGCCTCGGGGATAGCCGCTTCCGTCCCACCGCTCGTGGTGCGTGAGCACGCCATCGTAGAGCTCCGGGTAGAACGCGCTGAGCGGGCGAATGACGTCGGCGCCGAGCTGCGGATGCGTGATGATCAGGGCGCGCTCGCGCTCGTCCAGTTTCTCGTTGTCGTGGACGATGTCGAAGAGGGCGGCGTTGATCTTCCCGATGTCGTGATAGAGTGCGACGCGCTCGATGGTGGCGCACTCGTGCTCGTCGAGACCGGCTGCGCGCGCGAGAACCAGCGCGTAGGCTGCGACGCGGCGAACGTGGGCGCCGGTCTGCGCATCGTTGGCGTCGATGGCGTTGAGGAGTGCTTCGAGAGCGGCGGCGGCGACACGCTCGCCGAGCCGCTGGTCGTGTCGGCGCCGCAGGGCATAGGCGAGCCAGGCGCCGAGTGCGCCGAGGGTGAGGAAGCGGGTACGGGACATCGGCACGTGTGTGAGGGGAGCGCGTCTCCGAGAGCGGTGTGAAATGTGGGGGAGGATGGACGAGGCCCCCGGATTCCTAGTGCAATCCGGGGGCCTCAAGGGGTGCCGGCGACGGCCTACTCTCCCGCGCCCTCTCGGGCGGAGTACCATCGGCGCTGCAGGGCTTAACGACCGTGTTCGGGATGGGAACGGGTGTGGCCCCTGCGCTCTAGTCGCCAGCGTAGATCGGGTGTGACTGTGTATCTGTTTTGCTGTTGCCACTGCGGTGTAGCGCGCCCGAGCGATGGAACGGAACGGGCACAGGACGAACGAAAAATGAAAATGGATGAGTAGGTAATGGTGACATGCACGCGACTGGCATTGAGCCAGGCGTGATATCAAGCAGTAATGCTCTGCCTGCGGTGACTTCCAAGATAGTAGTCAAGCCGCACGGGCGATTAGGACCGCTGCGCTCGGAATGGATTGCTCCATGTCCACGGGCGGCCTATCGACGTGATGGTCTCTCACGGCCCTTCAGGGGAGTCAAGCTCCCGGGAGTGTTCATCTTGGGGGGGGC
>DATGDQ010000056.1:0-6531 GCA_035310785.1 Gemmatimonadaceae bacterium
AGACTCTGCTCCGAGATGTCACTCGCGTTCGACAACACCCGCTGAACGATGTCGCGGCTTCGCCCGAACGACGCCGCGAGAAACGTCAGCGATCCGATGGTGATGCTCCCGGCGATCGTGCGTGCGAGTATCACCACGTACGCCGCGTAATACCCGAGCGTTCCGAAGATCGAAAGCGCGCTGCTCAGGATTCCCTTTCGAATCGAAAGCCGCTTGTTGTCCTCGTAGAACCTGTTCGCGAGCACGCGATACCGGTCGACGATCCAGCCCGCGATCCCGAACATCTGCACTTCCTTCGCGGTGACGTCGCTCGCGCCGACATAGCGCAGATAGTCGAGCTGCCGCCGTTCGGGCGTGTACCGATAGAGCAGCGAGTACTCCAGTCCCGCGAAGTGCGTCTCGCCCAGAAAGCTCGGCAACACCGCCACCGCGAGCAGGGCCAGCAGCCAGGGGCTGTACACCGCGAGCGCAGTGCCCAAGGTGATCAGCGTGAGCGTATCCTGTCCCATGGTGAGGAGCTCGGAGAGCAGCCCAATCCGTCCCACGGTCTGCCGGCGCGCACGCTCGAGCTGATCGTAGAACGTCGGATCCTCGAACTGCGCGAGATCGAGTGTTGCCGCATGCTCCATCAACCGAACGCTGGTATGGATGGAGAAGAGATCGCCGAGCAGGCTTTCGACGAGCGCGGACGCCCGTCCGAGCAGATCGCCGCCGAACACGATCCCGATCTCCGCCGCCACGAGGTGCCAGAGCGGCGTGGCCGAACCGTGCGTGCTGCGCAGCGCAACCACTCGATCGATGATGAGCTTTCCGATCCAGAGCGCCGCAACCGGCACGAATGCCCGCACGACTCGGAGGACCGTCATGATCAGCGTATACGGCGGATGCGTGTTCCATACGAGCTTGACCAGCTTCGGCACGTAGCGAAGCGCGCGAATCCGGTCGCCCCAGGTCGGATCGGGAACCGGTGTGGCAGGAGGACGTCCGCGGCGTGCAGAAGGCATCCAGAAAACTAGCGATGGTGAGGAACGGGAACGCGCGAGCGACGGGGCACTACCGAGTGCCCAGCGGTGTAAATATTCATGCAGGGTCCGTAGTATCGGCGTCGTCGTTTCGATCGTCTTGGCAACACTACAATCGCGCGCCGAGACGCTTATTGTTACGGCGCACCGCCCCGCATCGAGGAGATCAATGTTTCGCGCACCGCGCAGGATCGCCGCTCTGCTCCTGGCAACCGTCGCCTGTCAGGGTGCATCACGCAACGCCGCAATCTCGTCGGTTGCGCACGGCGAGATTGCGAAGGGATCGGTGGAGCGCCGCGCGCCGAACGAGCTCGGACGGATTCCCATTCTCGAGTATCATCTCCTCGGCGACAGCGACACGCGGTGGCACGTCGAGCGGAATCACTTCCGGCGTGATCTCGAGCTGTTGTACAAGAGCGGATATCGCCCCGTGACGGTGTCCGAGCTCGCCGACAGGAAGATCGATCTCCCGGCCGGACTTTCGCCCGTCGTGTTCACATTCGACGATGCGGGTCCGTCCCAGTTCAGCTACATCGATCACAACGGCACGCTGGAGATCGATTCCAACAGCGCCGTCGGCATCTGGCTGGCGTTCCACAGGGAGCATCCGGATTGGCGAAACAAGGCGACGTTCTGCATGCTCCCAGCGGGGGCGGCGGGTCACGCGTTCTTCGGCGAGAAGGGTATCGAGGGACAGAAGTCGGAGTGGCGTTTCCGGAAGGTGAAGTTTCTCGCGGACCAGGGCTTCGAGCTGTGCGGGCATACGCTCTGGCATGCCAATCTCGGGAAGTACAACGATGCCGTCGTGCAGGAACAGATCGCGCGCGGCACGTTGGCCATCGACTCGGCCGTCCCCGGCTACAAGGTGCGCACGTTCGCCCTGCCGCTCGGTGTCTGGCCCAAGAATCGCGCGCTGGCGGTTGCGGGTGAGTGGAGGAATCCGCACGGTGGCAAAGTCGCGCGCTACAGTTTTGATGCGGTGCTCGAGGTGTCCGGGGGACCCGCGCGAAGCCCCTACGATCCGGAGTTCGATGCCAAGCGACTCACGCGCATCGAGATCTTCGGGAACTCACTCGAGCGTGCGCTCGAGCAGCTGGAGCTGAGCGGCAACCGATACGTGAGTGATGGCGATCCGTCGACGGTCGCGCGCCCGGCTCCGCACATTGCCCTGAATCGGGGCGCACACTAGCCACCGGCCGCAACGTGTGCGGCCTGATGCGGCGCTACAGCGTCCAGCCGCGCAGTGTCGCGAGCGCCTGCTCCACAGCCGCAAGCTGTGTGGGGTTCGTCGTCCGCCGGCGCAGCATCTCATAGCTCTTGATCGCGATCTGCAGCGCCTCCCGATCGCGTTCCGCGGAGGCGAGGCTCGTTGCGTTGTCGGCCAGGCTCGCCCGTGCGAGATCATCCTCCGGAAATCGCTCCACGACCTGCTTCCAGCGCATCATCCGCTCCCTGGGCACTCCTTCGGTGAGTGCCCAGAGATGCCACGCGCCGCGGTTGCCGGGATCGGCGGCCATGGCACGGGCGGCGAGCTCGCCCGTCGCCTCGGCACCGCGCCCCGTGAGCCAGTAGGCGTTTGCCAGTATTACGAGCGCGCGCGCGTCGTTGGGGCGTGCAGCCACGATGCGCTCATAAAGAGGCCCGGAGACCTCCGGCAAACCCAGATAGGGCTCGGCGGCGGCGGCCAGCGCCTCTGGCTGGGTGACCTCGGCAAGTGCGAGCAGTCGCTCCAGCAGCGCGCCGTAATCGTTCGTGTCGGTGTAAGTTAAGACGGCGGCCGAAAGCTCCGCGACAGGATCGAGTGATTGTTGGCTCATGTTCGCTGCAATTTACCGTTCCTGTGAGAGGGCCGTCAGCCGTGACTGAAGCATCGAACGACTCGTCAATTTCACAGGACGAGCAGCGCCGCGAGGAGCTCGCGCGCGTGACTGCGCTCGTGCAGCATGCCTTGAACAACCCGCTCGCGGCGCTCCTCGCGGAGTCGCAGCTGCTGGTGATGGAGACCACGCTCGAGCCGGATCATCGGGCAGCCGTGGTCGCATGACGGAGCTGGTGCGTCGCCTGATCTCGCTGGGTCGCAGCCCGGACGGCAAGGTCAACGACGACATGTTCCCCGGGTACTAGCGTGCCGGGTGGAGGGTTGGGGTGTCGTAGGGTCTACCCTTCGTGGTGCTACGCCATCTCACCCGAAGCCCTCACGTGGGGCTCCGGCAATGCGCGGGAACGCGATAGAGGGTTGCGCAATCGCCTCGAACAGGTGATACTCGTAAGATCGTCGGCACGCCGACGGTGACCCAAAATACTTTGGCAATGCCCGCGTACCACGAGTGCGGAGCGAGCTACCTGACGAGAAGTCGTCACCGGCTCGCTGTACGTACAGCAATGCGTGGTGCGTGTCTCGAACAGCGGCTCGCGTGATGTATCCGCGGCCGGATCGGACGAGTGTCGCTGCAGTAGGCACTCGCACCGATCCTCGAAGCAGGTTCCCGGCATGCCGATCTCGATCAGCGCATTTGTTCGCAACGGGATGAACTCGCGCGCCGCACAGGGCGGCGCCAACTCCAGCTTCATTGTTCGACCAGCGCATTGGACGCCCGAGTGCCGGGCACCATGTCGCATGCATGCTTTCACCTCATGAGACCTTTCGCCGCATGAACGAACGTCGACGCCCGACCCGGCGCGGTCGCGGACACCGTCCGCCCAATCGCCCGCCGCTCGATTCGAACATCGAGTCCAGCCCGTACCGCGATGACTCCTCCCTGCCGGCGCCGAGCGACACCGCGCTGCCAGACCCGAGCCCGGCCCCCTCTTCGGACGGCGGCAACTCCGGCATCCCCGTCGCTCCCCCACAGCCGCAACCGCCATACATTCCGCCGCAACAGCAGAACGATCGCGGCGATCGGGGAGGCGAGCCCCGCTTCAACAATCACAGAAATCAGGGCAATCGCGATCGCGACGACAATCGCGGCAACCGCGACAATGGAAATCGAGACAACGGCAATCGCGACATGAGCAACAACGCGAACGGCCGGCGCGGGCGTCGCGGTCGCCAGCGGAACGGGCCTCGCCCCGACCAGCAGTCGAATGCCCCGGTATCGGTGCTCGTAGCGGACGGGACGACAATCGGATGGTTCGACGCTGCGCGCGATGGCGGCTTCGTCCGCCGCGCGGAGGAGAGCTACCTGCCGGCACCCGGCGATGCGTTCGTTCCGCCACAGATCGTGCGGCAGCTCGCGCTGCGACGCGGCGACCTCATCGAGGCGACCACCGGACGCGACCAGCGCGGTCGCATAGCGGTCGCGGAGGTGACCTCGGTGAATGGCGCCGAGCCCACGGGCGCGCTTCGACGTCCGGATTTCAGCTCCCTCATCGCGTCCTATCCCGAGCGCAAGCTCACGCTCGAAACCGGTCAGTCGCCGAAGATCAGCCCCGAGCTCACGCGCCGCGCCATCGATCTCATCGCCCCGATCGGGTATGGGCAGCGCGCCTTGATCGTGGCGCCGGCGCGCGCGGGCAAGACGATGCTGCTCCAGGCGATCACGGAAGGTGTCGCGATCAATCATCCCGAGGCGACGCTGCTCGTGCTGCTCGTGGACGAGCGTCCCGAGGAAGTGAGTGAGATGATCTCGTGGGGACGTGGCGAAGTGGTGGCGTCGAGCTTCGATCAGCCCGCGGAACGCCACGTCGATGTGGCGGACATGACCCTCGAGCGGGCACGCCGGCTCGTGGAGAGCGGAAAGGACGTGGTGATCGTCCTGGACTCGATCACGCGTCTCGCGCGCGCGCACAACACGGCCGAGCGCGGCACGGGGCGCACGCTGAGCGGCGGTCTCGACGCAACCGCGATGGCCAAGCCCAAGGCGTTCTTCGGGTCGGCGCGCTCCGTGGCTCCGCAGCACGGTGGGGGCTCGCTCACGATCATCGCGACCGCTCTGGTCGAGACCGGCTCTCGCATGGACGACGTGATCTTCGAGGAGTTCAAGGGAACGGGAAACAGCGAGATCAAGCTCGATCGAGGATTGGCCGAGAAGCGGATCTTTCCGGCGATCGATGTGGCGACGAGCGGGACGCGGCGCGAAGACAAGCTGTTTCGGCCCGACCAGATCGACGCGATTTTCACGCTCCGGCGCGGGTTGCAGCAGATGCCGCCGCAGGCTGGAATGGAGTGGCTGATCAAGCGTATCCAGAACACGGCCAGCAACGACACGCTGCTCGCGGGGCTGTAGCCGCGAGCGTGAGGGCGTAGGCGGAAGCGGGGGGAGCCCGGCCTACCGCTTGCACTAGGCCCCTGCATGGGCCGTCCTGTTTCGTTCTGGCGGGCGCACTGGTGTCTCGTGTTCGCCCTCCTCGCGCTTTTGCCTTCGCGGGGAGCTTTGGCGCAGGAGACGCCGCCGGAGGACCGCACGCATCCCGTGGTGGACGCCGTCGACTTCGTCGGTGTGACCAAGGCGATCGACAAGAGCGACATGGCGAGCGGGCTCGCGACCCAGGCATCCGGGTGCAAGAGCCTGCTCCTGCAGCCGTTCTGCCTCTTCACGAAATCGCATGTCGTCTACGACACGCGCACGCTCGACCACGTCGAGCTGGCGCGCGACGTCGTGCGCATCAAGGTCTACTACTACCGTCGCGGCTATCGCGAGACCGAGGTCGATACGCTCGTCACGCGCGCGCACAGCCACACCAACCGCGTGCGCGTGTCGTTTCGGGTGAAGGAAGGACAGCCGGTGCTGGTGAAATCGGTGATCGTGGAGCAGCCCGACTCGGTGCTCAAGAAGGGAACACTGCGAAGCGCGGTGCTCGAGCATCCCGGCAAGCCGCTCAATCTCATCGATCTCGACACCACGCACGTGCGCCTGCGAAATGCGCTCTGGGACAAGGGCTATGCGGACGCGATCATCACCGATACCATCGACGTGCACGACAGCGCCCGCACCGCGGATGTCACCATCAGGGTCGATCCGCGGTGGATCGCCACGGTCGAGTCGGTGACCGTGCACGGCGACTCCGCACTCTCGCCCGAGATCGCGAAGAAGATGGTCACGCTGAGACCGGGGAACGTCTACAAGCGCGAGAACGTGATCGAGAGTCAGCAGTCGCTCTACAGCTCGAATCTCTATCGCCGCGCCACGATTGTCCTGCCGCCGCGCGGTGACAGCGCGAAGCTCATCGACATCAACGTCCTCGAGTCCCGGCTGCACGAGGTGAAGCTCAGCGGAGGCTTCAGCACGATCGACTTCATTCAAACCGAGGGCAAGTTCACCAACTACAACTTTCTCGGAGACGCGCGCCGACTCGATCTGCATCTCACCGTGTCGAACTTGCTCGCGCCCACGCTCAACGGCACTGGCATCTTTCGCGATGTGCTTGCCGACAACGGTCTGCCCGGCAACACCTCACAGGGATATCTGAATCCGAATTATCAGGCGAGCATCGATGTCAGCCAGCGTTGGCTCGGCGACCCGCGCAACGCGGCCGGGGTGGGGCTGTTCTCGCATCGCACCAGCCAGCC
>DATGDQ010000057.1:0-17347 GCA_035310785.1 Gemmatimonadaceae bacterium
ACCGCCAGGGGTGACCGTGCGACTACGTGTAGCAGCACCACGCCGCCAATGACCTGCCGCATCGCGCCATCCATTCTGAGCGCCGACTTCGCGCATCTCGCGGACGACCTCGCGCGCCTCGAGGCTGGGGGCGCCGACTGGCTTCACGTCGACGTGATGGATGGGAGGTTCGTGCCGAATCTCTCGTTCGGCGTGAAGGTCATCGAGACGGTCAGGAAGCTCACCAAGCTTCCGCTCGACGTGCATCTCATGGTCGTGGAGCCGGAGAACTATTTCGACACGTTCGCCAGTGCCGGTGCGAACAACATGACGATCCACGTGGAGGCGGCGCCCCATCTGCATCGCCAGCTCGCGCGCATTCGTGAGCTCGGATGCGGCGCCGGCGTCGCGCTCAATCCTTCGACGCCGGTCGAATCCGTGCGCGAGGTCGCGTCGGATCTCGATGTGCTCCTCATCATGACCGTGAACCCGGGCTTTGGCGGCCAGTCGTTCATCGCGAGCTCCGTCGACAAGGTGCGACGCGCGCGGCTGCTCCTGACGGAGACGAGGAGCCGCGCGGCGCTCGAGGTCGACGGCGGCATCGGCCGATCGACGATCGAGCAGGTGTGGCGCGCGGGCGCCGACACGTTCGTCGCCGGGAACGCGGTGTTCTCCGCCGCGGATCCGCGAGCCGAGATCTCGACGTTGCGCGCGCTGTGCGCGGAGCGCGCATGACGGCGCGCCAGCAGTGGACGATCGTCGGGCTCATCGTCCTCGTGCTCGGGGGCGCCCTTTTCGTGGCGTCACGGCTGCTCGAAGATCAGCTGTATCCGGTGTCCGTGGGCTCGAAGGCGCCGAACTTCCGCGCGCAAACCGTGGACTCCGTGCCGCGTACGCACACCCTCGACGACTACAAGGGTCAGGTGGTGCTCCTCAACATCTGGGGAACGTTCTGCCTCCCGTGTCGCGATGAGATGCCCGCCATCGAGAAGCTGCACGAGGCGCTGGCGCCGGAGGGTCTCAAGGTCGTCGCCGTGAGCATGGATGACCCCGGGTCGGCGGACAAGATTCGTGCGTTCGTGAAGGAGTTCGGACTCACGTTCCAGATTCTTTACGACCCCACCGGCAAGATCACGAACGATTACCAGACCACCGGTGTACCAGAGACGTTCGTCATCGCTCGCGACGGTGTCATCCGGAAGAAGATGATCGGCGCGTCCGACTGGAACAGCCCGACCAATCGCGCCCTCATCACTCAACTGCTCGCCGAACGTGGTAAGTAGCAAGGGCCCGGCGCCTTCCGCTCGAGTGCTCTCGTACAAGCGCCGGTTCACATCGGTGGCTACCGAGCATCTCGCGGTGAAGTTCTCCGCGCTGTTCTTTGCCGTGGTGCTCTGGGTGATCGTGCGCTCCGAGGAGCCGTCCGAGGCATGGATCGACGTGCATCTGGCGCTCACGCTCGATTCCACCGTCACCATGACCGGCGAGCCGCCGAGCGTGCAGGCGCTGGTCTCCGGACGCGGGCGCGAGCTTCTCAAGCTCTACAGCTCGTCGCCGCAGGTGCGCCGCTCGGTCGCCATGGACGACACGTTGTTCGCGGTGCACCCGGCGGACGTGTTCACGTCGAATGAGGCGGACGTGAAAGTCGTGGATGTGCGGCCGCACTTCGTACGTCTGCCTCTCGCGCTCGTGACACCGGCGGCGGCACGCTCGTCGCGCGGCACTCGAGTCTCGCCATGACGCGCGTCCTCGGCATCGAGACGTCGTGCGACGAGACATCGGCCGCGGTTCTCGATGGCAGCGGCGACGAGGTCCATCAGCGCTCCCTCGTGATTCTCTCGCAGGACATCCACCGTGTGTTCGGCGGCGTCGTGCCGGAGATCGCGTCGCGCGCCCATCTCACGAGCATCGTCCCCGTGGTCGACCGCGCACTGGGCGATGCCTCGTTGTCGCTCGATGACATCGATGTCATCGCCGTCACCGAGGGTCCCGGACTCGTGGGCGCTCTGCTCGTGGGAGTCGCGTATGGGAAAGCGCTCGCCTATGCGCACGGCATCCCCGTGGTCGGCGTGCACCACATGGAAGGGCACCTCTTTGCGACGTCACTCGAGCATCCGGATGCGGTGCCGCCATTCGTCGCGCTGCTCATCTCAGGCGGCCACACGCTGCTCCTGGACGTGGACGCGTGGGGGAGCTATCGCATCCTCGGCACCACTCGGGACGATGCGGCCGGCGAGGCCTTCGACAAGATCGCGAAGCTCCTCGGCATGCCCTACCCTGGAGGGCCGTACATCGAGCGCGCGGCCGCCGCGGGCGATCCCACTCGATTCCGTTTCAGCAGGCCGATGGTCCGCACGAACGCGCGCGTGGGCGACGGGGACTTCTACGATCTGTCGTTCAGCGGCCTCAAGACCGCCGTCAGGCTCGCGACGCAGAAGGTCGACATCGAGAGCGAACGTGCGAATCTCGCGCGCGGATTTCAGGACGCGCTGATCGATACGCTCGTCGAGAAAACCCTGCGCGCCGCGCGGGAGAACGGCCGAGCGCGCGTCGTACTTGGGGGCGGCGTGGCTTGCAATCGCACGCTCGTCGCACGCATGCGCGAGCGGCTGGCGGAGGTTGGCGCAACCGTCTATGCTCCATCCGCGCGGCTCGCAACGGATAACGCCGCAATGATCGCCCGTGCGGGACTCTTTCGCTTCGAGTCAGGTGAGCGCGCGTCCCTGGCGCTCTCCGCGTCCGCCTCACTTCCCATTCCCGGCTCACGCTCCGCATGACCGTTCACCATCCATTCGCGTACAAGCTCGGGATCTTTACCTTCACGGGATTCGGGATCGCGGTGTTGCTCGCGTTCGCGATCGCGCAGGTGATCTCGCAGCGAGAGCTGCAGCGGCGGGGCCACGACCCGGAGCCCATTGGCGATCTCGTGTTCGCCGCCGTGATCGGAGGGCTGCTCGGCGCCAAGATCTACTACGTCATTCTCACCGGAGACATCACGACGCTGTGGAGCCGCGGCGGATTCGTGTTCTGGGGTGGCCTGATCGGCGGCATCATCGCCGTCTTTCTCCTCATCTACCGCAAGCAGCTCAACGCGTGGCGCATCGCAGACGTGGCTGGAATCGGAATCGCGGCTGCGTACTCCATCGGCCGAACGGGATGCTGGGCGGTGGGTGATGACTACGGACGTCCCTGGTCTTCCCGGTTTGCGGTGAGCTTTCCGGAGGGTGCGCCGCCGTCCACGGCGGCAAATCTCGCGGCGTTTCACTCGTCCATCCCGCCGGGAGTCGCGCCATCGACCGTGTTGTCGGTCTATCCGACGCAGCTGATGGAAGTGGCACTCGGCTTCGCGATGTTTCTGATTCTCTGGCGCATGAGAGATCACAAGCATGCGGAGGGGTGGCTGATGGGCGTCTACATGGTGCTCGCGGGCATCGAGCGCTTTGCTGTCGAGTTCCTTCGCGCGAAGGACGATCATGTGTTCGGCCCGTTCACGATGGCGCAGTACCTCGCCATCGTCTTCGTGATCGCGGGCGTCTACGTGATGCGACTTCGCGCCGATGTGCGCGGCTCCGCGCGCGGCATCTACGCGCTCGCGTGAGTCCTTGGCGAGCGATGATGGCGACGCCGGCTCGGACGTGGCCGCACGTGCTCATGACCTTCAACGCAGACTTCTCATGATGGATCGCCGTGGTTTTCTCGCCGTGTCAGTCGTTGGCGCGGCCACACTCATCGCGCGCCGCGCGAGCGCAGCGATGCGGCCGCTCGCCCATGTCGCGCGTCCCCCGCTCACGGTGTACAAGGATGCGGCGTGCGGCTGCTGCAAGAAGTGGGTGGAGCACATGCAGGCGAGCGGCTTCTCGGTCACCGCTCATGACAATCCGGACATGGACGCGGTGAAGGATCACTACGGCGTGCCGAGCGGCGTGCGGTCGTGTCACACCGCCATCGTTGGCAGCTACGTGATCGAGGGACATGTGCCCGCCGGCGACGTCGATCGACTGCTCAAGGAGCAGCCGAAGGTGGCGGGCCTCGCAGTGCCGGGAATGGTGACCGGAAGCCCCGGCATGGAGGGCTTCATGTCCAAGTCCTACGTGGTTCTCGCGTTTCAGAAGACCGGCTCGACGACGCCGTTCGCCTCTCACGGGTAAGCTGTGGCACGGTACTGCATCATTGGCGCGGGCCCCTCGGGGCTCGCCGCTGCGCGCGCGCTCGCGGAGGCGCGACTTTCGTTCGATGTCTTCGAGCGCCACAGCGACGTGGGGGGCATCTGGGACTCTGCGAATCCAAACACCCCGATTTACGAGAGTGCGCATTTCATCTCATCGCGCACGCAGTCCGCGTTCGATGGCTTTCCGATGCCGGCCGACTACCCGGACTATCCGTCCTGGAGGCAGGTGCTCGAGTACATCCGCTCGTTTGCGGACAAGTTCGATCTGCGCAAGCACGTACGCTTCAACACGTCGGTCGAGAGCGCACGACCGGTTGGATCGCGCTGGGAGGTGCGGCTCTCCACGGGCGAGCTGCTGACTTACGAGGGCGTCATCGCCGCCGTCGGACACGATTGGGATCCGCTGCTCCCGAGATATCCCGGCACGTTCAGCGGAAAGGCCTATCACTCGGTCGACTACCGCTCGGGCGCGGAGCTCGCGGGAAAGAAGGTGCTGGTGGTCGGCGCCGGCAATTCCGGATGCGACATCGCGTGTGATGCGGCCATCCATGCGAGTGAGGCGTGGATCAGCATGCGTCGCGGCTATCACTTTCTTCCCAAGCACTTTTTCGGGCAGCCAACCGACGAGTTCTTTCGCGGCGGACCACACATCCCGAACTGGCTCGCACCGTCGCTGCTCGCGGTGCTGCTGCGGATCATCGTCGGCGACCTACGTCGCTATGGCCTTCCGAAGCCGGACCACAAGCCGCTCGCGACCCATCCGATCATCAACTCACAGCTGCTCCACTATCTCGCGCACGGCGATGTCGTGGCCAAACCGGACATCGCGGAGCTCCGAGGGCGCACGGTGCGGTTCGTGGACGGAACCGAGATCGAGCCCGACATCATCCTGTGGGCCACGGGCTATCGGCCCAGCATTCCATGTCTCGAAGCGGGCGGGATCCATCTCGCCGAGAACGGCGAGGACCTCTATCTGAACATGTTCTCGCGCGAGCATCCAGGGCTTTACGTCATGGGATTTTTCGGCACCGCGGGCGCGGCGTATCCGATCGTGAGCAAGCAGGGCGCGCTTCTGGCGGCCGTGCTCGAGGCGCAGGAGAAGAATGGCGTAGCGATGCGAACGTTCGAGCGACTGCGCGCGAAGCCGCGCGCGCTCACCGGCGGCATGCGCTATCTCGACTCACCGAGGCACGCGTTCTACGTGCAGTTCGAGGAGTACCTGAAAGTGCTGGAGAACGTGCGGAAACGCGTCGAGAGCGCCGCACGCTAGCCTCTACGCCGGAGGCGGCTCGTCGGGCGTGATCAGCGTGCTGCGAAAGCTGTCCCGCCGCGCAATGAAGTACGAACCGATCACGATCACCGCTGCCAACGCCTGCGCAACGAGGGTCTCCACCGTCGGGAACACCGACAGCCACAGTCCCATCCACGCGGGAATGATGCGCTCGAGCGACGGAATGGTCGTGGTCTTCAGCCAGTGCGCAAGCTGCATCTCCTGCGCCTGCTCGCCAACCATCACCAACAGCACGACTCCGAGCATGAAGCCCGTGAACACGAGCATCTTGCGATAGGGCAGCTTGCGATGCGCGATGAAGGTGAGCACGGCGACGATCACCGTGAGCACGAGACCCGCCGCCACGCCCGCGAGCACGACAGCGCCTCCCATTCTCAGCCGGTAGCTCTGGAGGAACAGCACCACCTCGAATCCTTCGCGATACAGAGATGTAAAGCCGAGCACTCCCAGGCCGAACAGAACACGGCGCGCCTTCTCCTCGGCGCTGCCCACGTCGCTCATCAGCGTGCGTTTCCTGCGATTGTGCATGCTGATCCACCCGGTCCAGTAGACCTTGTGGAAGAACCAGTTCATGACGACCAGCAGCACGATGACCGCGACCAGTCCGGTCGCTGCCTGTACATCGAGTGCGGGCAGGCGTCCGGAAAGCGCGTCCACCATTCCGACGACCGCAAACCACGTGATGAGCGTCGCCGCGAACGCGAGGGCTGCGCCAAAGGCAACGGGGCGCTGGTACGACTGCGTGGAGCCTTTCATGCTCGCGGTGATCGCCGCCAGCACGAGAATGCACTCGAGTCCCTCGCGGAAAACGAGCACCGCAATGTCGAGTGCCTTGACGGTTGCCGGAGTGCCGATCGCGGTGGGATCGGGGGAGCCGCCAGAGGCGATGGCCGTCCACACCAGCACCGCGAGCACGATGGCAGCGCCCGCCCACGTGGCGATTCGCCCGCCGATGCGCACGGCTCGGCCACCGGCAATCGCCGGGCGGGTGGCCGCGGTCACTGTGGACACTGGAGAGGGGCGCACGAACGCATCGTCATTCCGACTGAAATTATCGGCTTTCACTTTCCGTCGCCACTGGCGCTGAAATCCGGAGCCGTTGGCGGCACATCCCGCCCGTCGAGCACGACCACCGCCGCGGCTGAACCCGCTGTGTGAGTGAGAGACAGATGAATCCGGGTGACCCCTAGTTCGATGGCGCGACGGGCCGCGCGTTCGTGCAAGAGGAGCGATGGGGAGCCATCATCTCCCGGTATCACCTCCAGCTCCCGCCACCCGATCGCGCGGGCCGCCCGCGTTCCCCGGAGTGCCTTGTAGGCCGCTTCCTTTGCTGCCACCCGGGCCGCGAGGTGAAGGGCCGGTCGAGGGCGGCTCAGCGCATAGACGCGCTCGGCGTCCGTGAACAACTTCCGCAGCGCACGGTCGCCTTTGGAGGCGAGCAGCCGCTCGACGCGCGCGATCTCGACCATGTCGATGCCGATCGCGATGATCACGAGCCGCGCCTGGCGGGTTTCCCGGCCCTCCGATTCCGCCGCCTGCGCTCGAACAGCCGTTTGAGGAACGACTGCCGGCCGCGGCGCTCGTCGCTCAGCACCGGATGGATCTCGATCCAGGCGCTGTCCGCGCTCCGAAAGACGTTGCGCAACACGTTCGACCACTCCCGCCACAACGCGAACCGCACACTGTCTTCGGAAGCGCCGAGCGTCGACTCTGCTCGCTCGAGCTCCGCGATGCGTGCGAAGAGCT
Organism: Gemmatimonadaceae bacterium; assembly: GCA_035310785.1. Taxonomy (GTDB): domain Bacteria; phylum Gemmatimonadota; class Gemmatimonadetes; order Gemmatimonadales; family Gemmatimonadaceae; genus FEN-1250. The sequence continues at coordinate 7,185 of DATGDQ010000057.1, forward strand.
CGCGCGTGTGGTCGTTGAGCTCCGCCGCGAGCGCGCGACGTTCCCCCGCCTCGCGCGGATATCGCTGTGCGGCAATGTCCGCGATGACCTGCTCCGCCGCTGCGCGCAGCGCTGCCGCGTCGAATGCCGCGCGAGCCGCCACGAGATTGGGCGCGCGCTCGGCGATCAGCCGAGCCTCGAGCAGCGGACCGAAGAAGCGGTCGTGCTCCTCGCCCGCAGAGAGAGATCCGGCGCCGAGCGCGCGAAGGGAGCGTGTCATCTCGGGAATCGCGCACACGTGGCTCGCAATCTCCGCTGCGAGTCCATTGGGATCGGAGGCCTCCTCAAGCACGAGCACGTCGCCCGTGGCAAGAAAGAGCTCGAGCACATTTCCCGGCACGCGTATCCCCTCGAGCTGCTCGAGAGCAATCGAGATGCGACCGCGTGCGGTGTCGAGCGAGAGGGCGCCGGCGTCGAGCGACAGCATGGCTTCGCCTTCGAGCTCACGGCCTCGCAGAAGTCCACCGAGGACCACGCGTCGCGATGCGATGATGGAAGGCACTCAGAGCTCGTGCACGGCGGGCGCGTTGCCCGGGAGCTCTGCGTCGGCGAGGGCGGCGCGCTGCCCCGTGCGCGCCTCGTAGCGCATCGCGAAATCCGTCAGCCGCTCGGCCGTGTATGCACTGCGGGGCAGACCGAGCGCAGCGATCGCGCGCTCGATCGCGTCCGGTTCGCCTTCCACCTCGACGAGATCATCCATGCGTGGATAGTGCTCGAAACGCACGCTCGCACCGTGGACATCCCACTGCTCGATTTCACGATCGATTTCGCGCGTGACGAGATAGCCGAGTCCGGACAGCATGTGCGCCACCGCTTCGGCATCGGATACCCTGCTGCCCACCTCCTCACGCACCTTGTAGCCCCCTTCATACTGTGTCGGGCCCTTGTACTCGAGCTCGGCGCGCGTGCCATCGGAGCCGCGATAGACGCGCAGACGGAGCACGATGTCCCGCGCGGCGAGCGCCCGCGCCTGCGTGTCGAAGCGGCGATCCTCGATGCGACCGGCAAAGACGCGAGTCGCGCCCGCGCGCTCGAGCCGCGCGCTGCGATCGCGCCACGAGTCGAGTACCGCCTTGAGCTCGACCTCACGCATCCTCGATCACCTGCAGAACCGCCTGCGTATCGGCGAGCGACGAGAAGAGCGCGTACGGATGGTGGCGCGCAAGCTCCTCGGGCGTGTAGCGCCCCGTGGCGACCGCGATCGCGCGCGCACCGATGGCCTGCCCGCACTCGATGTCCGCCGGCGTGTCGCCGATGACGAAGATGCGATCGCCGGGAATTTCCAGCCCGAGCTCTTCCTTCGCCCTGCGCTGCGCGAGGCCCGGAAGCTCACCGCGCGCGTGATGATCCGATCCGAAGGCACACACGCGGAAGCGATTGATGTCGATGCCCGCCGCCTGGAGCTTGATCGCGGCGCCCGCGCGCAGATTTCCGGTGAGCAGTCCGAGCACGACATCGCCGCGTGCCTCCAGCCGATCGAGCAGCTCCCGCACCCCGTCGAACACGTGCGCTCGCGTACCGCCCGCGAGCTCGCGCTCGAGGCCGCCGAGGTAGCGCTCCATCAGCGGGGCGATGCGCTCGTCGATCGTCTCGTCGGTGTGGCCGCTCGCGCGCATGAGATCGCGCACGATCTGCGGATCCGTTTTCCCGTCGTAATGGTAGTCGGTGGGGCCCGCGCCACCGAACACCGTCGTGAGCGCCTCCGTCATTGCGCGCCGGCCCGCGCCGTCGCTCCACAGGATCGTTCCGTCGATGTCGAACAGGACGAGCTTCATCTTCGTTGCGTCGGTCATGTGTGCGTGAGGGTGACGCCGGCGAGAATCGTCACGGCGCCCACGCCCTGCAGCGGGGTGGGATGCTCGTGCATCCAGATCCACGCCGCGATGAGCGCGAACACCGGCTCGAGGTGGAGATAGATGCCGGTGCGCGTGGCGCCCAGAATGCGCACGCCGCGATACCAGAACACCGACGCCAGCGCGAGCGAGATCACCCCGCCCCACAGGATCGCGAGCCACACGTCCCGGGGCAGCGCGGACCAGTGCGTCGCGAGCATCGAGGGGAAGCCCACCACGAGGAGCGGAATGGCGCCGCCGGTGAGCGTGTACGTCGCAACCGCCGTATCCTCGACGTCGTTCACGTATCGCGCCTGGAGCACCACGTACACGGCCCAGATGATGGCAGCGAGCACCGCGAGCAGATTTCCCTCGAGCGACGACGTGCCATCGATCGCGGTGCGCGAAGTGAGCGCGATGAGCGCCACTCCCGTGAGCGAGAGCGCAATGCCAAGCGCGCAACGCGAGGAGATCTCGCCGAGGCCGGCGAAGCGGCTCAGGAGCGCGATGAACGCCGGGCTGGACGCGAGCAGGAGCGCAGCGACGCCCACGTCGGTGTTCACCACGCTTCCGACGAACACCATCTGGTAGATGCCGTTCCCGAGCACACCCAGGGCGAGGAGGCTCAGCACCTGTCGCCGCGACGGGCGTACGCGCACGGTTGCACGCGCGAACGCGAGCAGCACGACTGCGGCAAGCGAGATGCGAGCGGCGTTGAACGCGAGCGGCGGCATCAGCCGCGTGGCGTACTTCACGACCGGGAAGTTGAACCCCCAAATGGCGACCATCAGCACCATCAGGAAGTCGGTCGGTACGAACATCGGCGTGAGGCGTGGCGGAGAGTCGGCGTGTGGCCGCGCGTCGATGAGCGTCATGCGTAAAGCTAGGCGTTGGGGGTGCGGGTTTACAGCGGGTGGCCGCTGCTCGACGTGCGGCCTATGTTGGATCATGCATCTTTCATTCGCTCTCTTCGCGGACGCCGCGAACATGTCGCAGGAGGGAAAGCTCAACATCCTCGGCGTCTTCGACGCGGTTCAGTGCGGCACTCTGCCGACCGTTCATCCGCGCGCGCATCTCGTGGTGCGCTTGAAGGGCGGCCCGGAAGACGTCGGCATGCACACCGTGTCGCTGCACTGGCGAAATCCGCAGGGGAACGAGCTCTGGTCATCCAACGGAGAGCTGAACATCGGTCCGCCGCCGCCCGGAGTTCTGGAAATGGACTTGCCGTTGATCGCGGCGATCGACCTGCCGCTCGATGTGCCCGGCGCCTACGCGATGCAGATCGCGCTCGATGGGGAGACCCATGGCGAGGTGCGGCTGGTCGTGCGGAGCGACATCGCGCCGATGGGCGCGACCATGGCACCGAATCGGCTCGTGAGCTGACTAGAGCAGCCGTTGGGCTGCGCGCAACCGCTTCATGAGTGCCACGGTGTATGGATCCGCCGTGTCGTCGATGTTCTCGACCGCAAATCCACCGCGCCCGATGCCGACGTGCACCAGCGTTCGAGCGTCTGCGACGATCGCAACGTGTGTGATGCGCCCATCCACGCGCTCCGAGAAGAAGAGCAGATCACCGGGCTGCCACGCGACAGCATCGAGCGCCAATGCCGATCCCAGCTCCGCCTGCTGGCGGGCGTCGCGAGGGAGCGCAACTCCGTGCATGCCGAACACCGTCTGCACCATGCCCGAGCAATCGGCGCCCCACGGCGTGATCCCGCCCCACTGATACGACGTGCCCGAGAACCACTTGCGGGCCGACGCGCAGATGGCGGCGCCATCGCGTGGAAAGCGATCGGGAAGCGCCTGCGCGTCGAGTGCCTCGCCGGAAACGATCTTCATCGCGCGCGCGAAGCGAGCTCCCAGTGGGAGTGCCCGTGCCTCCCCACCGTTTGGATCCGCAACCGTGCAACCCAGCGAGCAGCGTGACGCCGAAGCCCATGTGCTGGCCTGATCCGCGGTGAGCGCTCCCGGCTCCAGGTATCCCTCGTGCATCCACCCTTCGTATCCGTCGGCAAGTCGCACGCGACGCCAGCCATCGCGCACCTCGAGAATCGTGGCGAGATGGCCGGCCACGGACTGGCTCACCTGTTCGCTGGACGCCTTCGGCTCGGAATGCAGCGGAGCCACGGCGGCGCGCACGAGCACGTGGCGCTCCGTAGCGAGTCCGGACGCGGTCGCGCCGCGATCAGCGTGAGCGACGTGCACCGGGAATCGGGATCATTTTGAAGGCCTTCGCGAGCTCGCGGTCGGACGCGGCATTGAGCTGCCGCACGAGATCATCGCGCTTGCGGGCGCGTTTTACCGCCGTCGACGCGACCGGTGTGGTGAGCGAGCGGTCGAGCGGCACATACAGATACCGCCCCTTCCATTCGTCACTGGCGGCATCGTACCACGGCTCGGCGAGTACCGTAAAGGTGCGATCGCCAACGGCCAGGCGTTCACGCAGCACGACGTTCTCGCTCATTGTTTTTGTGCGGATCCCTGCTTCATCTGGCACACCGCGCAAAGCGTGACGCCCTTGAACGAGCAGAGAAGGCACAGGAAGGTGCCACAGTCCGCGCACGGGTAGCCCTCTGACGCGCGCTCCTCGTTGCCGCACGCGCGGCACACCATTCGGTCCTGCTCGCTCGTCTCTTCGCTCATCGTGCTCCTCGGTGTACGCGGCCGGGCCCCCGATATGAACGATTGACTCCCTGATGGCGTCTCACGTTTCGGGCGATGCGAACGTCAGAGCCTGTGGATCGAGCTGATACTCCTTGATCTTGTTGATCAGGGTGGCGCGCGAGATGCCGAGCTCGCGCGCCGCGCGCGTGCGATTCTCGTTGTGGGCGCGGAGGGTGCGCTCGATGTGCGCGCGCTCCACATCGTGCAGAGTGCGCGGAACATGGCTCCCGGCGGCAGCGCTGCTCGAATGCCGAAAATCGGCCGGCAGATGCTCGAGCGTGATCTGCCTCGAACCGCGCCCGACGATCATCGCGCGCTCGAGCACGTTCCGCAGCTCGCGGATGTTCCCCGGCCACGAATGCCGGAGGAGCCGATCGAGTGCCTCCTCCGAGATCTCCGCAGGCGCATGCGGAAGCTGCCGGCGCAGCTCTCCCGTGATGCGGTCGATGAGGGACACGAGGTCTTCGCGCGCGCGCGCCCGCAAGGGCGGGAGCACGATGGACAGCACGCTCAGGCGATAATACAAGTCTTCGCGAAAGCGCCCTCCCTGCACCTCCTCCACCAGATCACGGCTCGACGTGACGATCACGCGCACGTCCACCGGAACATCCTTCGTTCCGCCCACCCGGCGGAACTTCTGTGCATCCAGCAGGCGGAGGAGCTTGCCCTGCACGGGCAGCTCGAGCGCCGCGATCTCATCGAGCAGTAATGCGCCCTTGTCCGCAATTTCCGCGAGCCCGAGGCTCCGCGGGGCTGCCTCTCCCGCACCGCCGTGCTCGTCGCCGAAAAGCTCGGCATCGAGCGCGCCCGCGAGCGCCCCGGCGCACGCCACCTCGACGACGGGCTTGTCCGCCCGATCGCTCATCGCGTGCATCGCGTGCGCCATCTGCCCTTTTCCCGTACCCTGCTCGCCGAGCAGCAGGACGGTCGTGCGGTCACCGGAGGTGAGCAGCTCGATCTGATGCGCGAGCTCGCGCATGGCTGGCGAGGTGCCGAGCAGCGCGCCCGCGCTCGTGAATTCTCGCCGCTCCCGCATGTAGCGGGCGAGCCGTCGCAGTCGCGCCTTCTCCAATCCGCGCTCCATCGCGACCCGCAAGTGCTCGACATCGACAGGCTTCGTGAGAAAATCTTCGGCGCCGCGCTGCAACGCCTGCACCGCGAGGGAGGTGTTGCCGTGCCCCGTCACGATGATCACCGGAGGCTCCTCGACACCGATGCGCTCCAGCACCTCGAAGCCGCTCATGTCTGGCAGCTGCAGATCGAGGAGCACGAGATCCGGGCGCGTACGCTGGCACGCCTCGATGCCGTCTCCTCCGTTGCGGACCCGCACCACTCGATGGCCCGCGCGCTCGAAGACGCCATCGAGCACCGCGGTCACCTCCGGAGTGTCGTCGATGACGACCACGGTGGCCATCAACGCGTTGCCGCCCGCGTGAGATGCCCCGTCTTTCGCACCGTGAAGATGCCATCAGCCGCCTGCTCGAACAGGCGCGCATGTCGCTCGGTCACGGCCTCACCGCTGCCCTCGGGTACTCCACGACTCCATTCACCGAATGTACTCGGAGCACTCCGACGGTCAATTGCGTCTGACGACGAGCAGCCGAGCGGCCAGCGGCTCCACGCGCACGGAATACGGAGTGGTACCAAGAAGCTCTCCGTCAGCCTGGTAGAGCTGCGGCGGATCGCACTCGATGCGAAACTCGCGGCCGCTGCGATAGAGGAGCGATGCATCGCTCTTGAAATCGCGACGGAACAGACGCCACGCGATGCGCACGACGTCGGGAGAGTGGCGCGGCGAGAATACGCAGAGATCGAGACGGCCGTCGTCCTGTGCGATTCCGGGGCCGAGCACGAACAGCCGATCGAGCACCGTGCCGAAGTTCGCGACCATGAGCGCCGTCGCCTCGCGCTCGATCGTTTCACCATCCACGTTCACGCGCACGTGGAAGGGCTTCCGGCTCAACCCGACCTTCACGCCGGTGTGAATGTACGCGCCGATTCCGAAGCGCCGCTTCAGCTCCGGATCGGTTTCGTCGATCATGCGGGCATCCACGCCCACTCCACTGCTGAACGCGAAGTGGCGCTTGCTCTCGGGGATGTAGCCGAGGTCCACCGACGCGATCTCTCCGCGCAGCAGCGCCGGCACCGCGAGCTCGATGCGGCGCGGAGTGCGCAGTGCGCGTGCGACCAGATTCCCCGTGCCTCCCGGCAGCACCCCGACCGGCGTACTGGTGCCGGCGAGCGCGCCGATCACCTCCATCGCGGTCCCATCGCCGCCGAGCGTGAGCACCGCCGCGAAATCGCGTCCCCGTTCCTGCGCGACGATGGCCGCGTGCCCCGGATGCGACGACACCACGACCTCGAACTCCACTCCGGCAGCGAGCAACGCACGCTTTGCGCGCTGCTCGAGCAATCGGCCGCGACGTGCGGCCGGATTCGTGATGAGCAATACGGGCCCGGTCAAAAGCTCCAGTCGCGGAAGAGATCGAAGCCCAGCTGCCGCGGGCGTGTGCCAATCGTATTTGCACCCGGGCGACAGAGGAGCGAGGTGGTGGGTGGCTCGAGGCTCGCCTGCAGCGAGAAGTGCTGCGCGAGCCTGTATTCGAGCGTGATCCCGATCGAATTCGTGAAGCTCCCCTGCCCGCCGGCGCCGAGCGCGCACAGGCCGGCATTCGCCGTCAGGAACGCGTTCTGGCCGAGCTGCTTGCCCACGCCGATCCGCGACCCGGACAGGAAGTTCTGCGCGGCGCTGGTCTGTGTGGGGTCGTTGTAGTTGTTCGTATTTCCCGTCTGCACCTGCACCACGTCGAAGAATCCGATCTGCGAGTTGATCGCGCGCTCGATCAGCGCACCCGCGCTCGGCAACAGCGCTTGCGCGACCGGCCGCAGTGCGTTGTTGTTCTGATCGCCGGATCCGAGCAGCGATGGCTGCCCGAACACGAGGTAGCTCAGGATCTCCGTATACGAAAGGGCGAAGCGCTCATCGCTCGACAGATCGAGCTTCGGATCGAGCAGCGTTCCGCCGATGTGCGCGATGATGCGAACGTCCTGCGAGAGCTGATTCGCCTGCCGCACCGTGTACGTCGCCCAGATGTTGAGCGAGCCGGCCTGCTGCGGATCGTTGTAGAACGTGACCGTTCCGCTGTCGACCTGGAACGTGCGCTGCACGAGTCCGAAATCGAGCCGATACGTGCCACGCTCGACATCGATCGAGCCATCGAGGCGCTGGTTCTCCGCGTCCTTCCGCAGGGCGACCTGGCCGCCAAGCTTGATGTTCGCCTCCTGCGACCGCAGCCACACGTCGTTGCCGATCTGCACCTGAAGGCTGGGCACCTGCAGATTCCGGATCGCCTCCTGCACGTCCCGCCGCTGCTGCCCGAGAAAGGTTCGGCGAATCTGGACCAGATTGGTGTCGACGAGTGTGCCGACGTCCGGATCGATCGTGGGATCGAGGCTGAGCGCGTTCTTCTGCGCGAGCTCGGGGATGTAGAACGTGGCGCGCTCGATGTTGGCGTCGCCAGTCAGCGTCATGTGACTGAAGGCTCCGCTGAGCCGAACGTCATCACTGAGCTCGAGCCGCGCGAGCGCACGTTTGTCGACGACGAGAAAGTTCCGCGCCGACATCGCGAGGTCCACCTGCACGTTGCTGAGATCCTGTGAGAGCTCGAGAATGTTTCCCAGGGCGAGCGAGCCGCGCAGTGAGAGATTGCTGTTCGCCTCGGTGCCGCTCGAGGCCGACAGTGTGTCGATGCGAATGCTGTCGGGACGGAAGCCGACGTCGGCCTCGAATTTCCTGAGCCGCGTGCCCAGCGCGGGCAGCCCCATCTCGCCATTGCGCACGCGCATGCGGCCCGTCAGAAGCGGATGGCGCCAGGTGCCCGCGAGATCGAGAGCGACGGAGGCCGTCCCCGACGGGCGCGAGAAGGAGGTCGAGATCGTCTCGAGAACGCCGAGATCGAGACTGTCGCCCGCCATATGTCCCTTGAGCGGCTCGTCGAGCATGCGGCGCTCCACGGGCCCGAGCGCGAGGTTGAGCGGCCAAGATCCGGTGAACGACATCACGGCCGTATCCTTCCGAAAGACGATCATCTTCGTGTCGAGCTGGCGATTCGCATACGCTCCGCTGAGCGTGAAGTACGGAAAGGCAACGGTTCCGAACGTCACGTCGTTGAAGCGCGCACCCAGCGTCATCGTGGGCGCCGCGCGCAGCCCGGAAATTTCCATCGTGCCGGATGCGATGCCGCTCAGCGGCGTGGCGAGCTGTGCGATCGCGCCGAGGTCGGCGAGAGACAGGCTGTCGGCTCGGAGCGAGAGGCTCACCGGGCGCGTGTTCGGCAGCACCGCGTGGAGCACCACCCTGCCGCCCTCGCCGCTGCGCGCGACGACGGAATCGACGCGCGTCCCCACGGTGTCGAAGACGATCGTCGCCGGTGCGAGGAGTCCCCATGTGTGCGTGTCGATCAAGCCGCCCAGGCTGTCCACCACGACGCGCAGCGAGTCGAGCGTGCGCTCGAAGGTGAAGTGGCTTCCGACGACGAAGCTTCCGGTCTTGCGGTTGCTCGCGGCGCTCACCCGGAGCGCGCCGCGGGACGGACTCGACATCGTGAGCTGCCCCTGCATGCTGTCGATCGCGACGGTCGCGATCACGAGCGAGTCCGCGCGAGCGTTCACGGTACCGTGAGTGGCCGAGGGCATTCCGGCCAGCTCGTAGCTGCCATTCGCCTTCGCGACGCGATTGCCGGAGACGAAGAGCGAGTCCCCCGCGATGACCCCGCGCGCCAGCAGCGTGTCGATCGAGCCCACGAGCACGCCTTCAGTGTGCGCCGTTCCGTCGAGTGAGTCGCGTAGCTGTCGCACCTCCAGGTCGTGCTCGGTGAGGCGCACCGACGTGTCTCGCGGCGCGGTGTCGGAGCCCGCGCGCGGCAGGATCCAGGGCCGAAGTCCCCCCAGCGAGTCGACGAACACCGCGTAGTGCAGCGAGTCGACGACGTGAGGCGCGAGCCCCAGCGCTCCCTTGGCGGCCACGTGCGCCACGCTGCTCACGACGTTCAACGTGTCGATGCGCATTCGGCCATCGCCGAAGCTGAAGGAGCCCGAGGCGCCGCTGACATCCACCGGCTCGATCCGCGACTGATCCAGATCCACAGTGAGCGACCCGGAGAGATTCGCGATCGAGTCGCCGTGCATGTCGAACGCCGCACGGCCGGCCAGGCTCGTGGAGGGCAGATCACTTCGCTCGAGAAGCGCCTGCACATTGAGATCGGCCACGCTCGCCGTTCCGCGTCCCGCGTATCCGCTGGCGGTGTCGAGATCGAAATTGCCGTTCACCACCATCGTGCCCGGATCCCCGCTCAGAGTCGCGGTGACGTCCAGATCGTCCATCGTGCCGCGAATGCGCAGCGGGCCCGAGAAGTTGCCGCGGAACGCAAGCCCCGGATACGACTGGGCGAACGTCGTGAACGACAACGGCTGCGCCTGGAGCGTGACATCGAACGCCGTGAACTTCGGCGCCTGCGTGACGCGGCCGTCGCCCGTGAAGTGCGAGATCGGAAGGTCGCCGTCGTGATGTACGAGATTCGCGTTGTGAAAACGCGTATCGAGCCAGGACGAATCGAGCGTCGCGGTTCC
>DATGDQ010000058.1:0-5780 GCA_035310785.1 Gemmatimonadaceae bacterium
CCTGTGGCAGCAGCTCCTGCTCGACCACGTCGAGCGTCGCCAGCGCCGCCGCACACGAGACCGGGTTGCCGCCGAACGTCGATCCGTGCGCGCCGTTCTCCCATTTCGTGATCGAGTCCTTCGCGATGATGGCTCCCAGCGGCATTCCGGACGCAAGCCCCTTCGCCGTGAGCAGAATGTCGGGCTCGATTCCCGCAAATTCCGTCGCCCACATCTTTCCCGTACGGCCGACGCCGCATTGAATCTCGTCGCACACGAGAAGAATCCCGTGCGTGTCGCACAGCGCGCGCAGCGCGGGAAGAAATTGCGGCGGCGGCACGATGTAGCCACCCTCGCCCTGAATCGGCTCGACGAATATCGCCGCCACGTCCCGCGGATCCACCTGGCGAGCGAACAGCTCCTCGATGGCACCGATGCTGTGCAGATGACAGTCGGCATGCGCCTGTCCGCATTCGCACCGGTACGGATTCGCGTATTGCACGTGATACACGTCGGACAGCAGCGGACCGAAGCCGGCGTGCTGCTTCACCTTGCTCGAGGTGAGACTCATCGCGCCGTAGGTGCGGCCGTGGAACGCACCCTTGAACGCGATCAGCCCCGACCGGCGCGTCGAATTGCGCGCGAGCTTGATCGCGCCGTCAACCGCCTCCGCTCCGGAGTTCGAGAGAAAGACGCGCTTCCTGCTCGGCCCGGGTGCGAGCTTCGCCAGTCGCTCGAACACATCGGCCAACCCCTCGAAGTAGAAGTCGGAGCCGCAGATGTGCAGGAACTTGTCCGCCTGCGCCTTGATCGCCGCAATGACCTTTGGATGTCCGTAGCCGGTAGAGGCCACCGCGATTCCCGCCATGAAATCCAGAAATCGATTCCCATCCACGTCCTCCACCATCGCCTTCTCGCCACGCGCGATCACGAGTGGATACTCCTTGATGTAGCAGGGCGAGGCGAACGCCATATCCCGCTCCACGACGCGCCGGGCATTCGGGCCCGGCACCGGAGTTCTGATCAGTGGATAGCTGCGCGTTGCCGGAGTGGCTGCGGTGGGGCGGACGGTGGCGGTCATGGACGTTGCACCAGTGTGAGAACGTGAGAGAACTGCAGCGGCGGAGTGGGCTGGACGTCAGCCGAAATCCCTACTCCCGACCCGGTGCGTGGATGGTCGTGCGACTCTGCTCCCGCATGAACTGCATCACATAGTAGGGGCCGCATCCGCCCTTGCCGCTGGAGCCGGATCCCTTCCAACCGGTGAACGCCTGGGCGCCAGGCCATGCGCCGGTCGTGGCACCCGTGCGCTTGTTGGCGTAGCACACGCCTGCCTCGATCTCATCGAAGAAGCGCGCGACCTCGTCTTCGCTCCCGCTGTAGATCCCGGCCGTCAACCCGTACTCGGTGCGATTGCTCTCCTCGATCGCCTCGTCGAACGACGAGATCTCGCCGATCGCGAGCAGCGGCGCGAAGAGCTCCGTGCGAAAGAGGCTGCTGTCCAGCGGCAGCACCGCGATCGCAGGCGAAACATAGTGCCCCTTCGCCTGTGCGCCGCGCGTGAGGCGCGTGCCCCCGAGAATGAGATTCCCCTCCGCCTTTGCCTGCGCGACCGCACGCTCGTATCGCTCGACCGACTGCTGGTTGATCACGGGGCCGAAGTACACATCGCGCTCCGAAGGATCGCCGATCACGATCTTCTGCGTCTTCTCGACGAGCGCATCGATGAACTCCTTCGCGACGAACTTGTGTACGTACACGCGAGAGGTGGCCGAGCACTTCTGGTTCTGCAATCCGAACGCCGACCGCATCACGCCCTCGGCTGCCATGTCGATGTCCGCCGTGTCCATCACGATCGCGGCATTCTTGCCGCCGAGCTCGAGCAGACACGGACGCACCCACTTCGCACTGAATTCCGCGAAGATGCGCATTCCGACTTCCTTCGATCCCGTGAACACGACGCCATCGATGCCGGGGTGACGCCAGATCGCGTCTCCCATGACATGCCCGTCTCCCTGAATGAGGTTGAAGGCGCCCGATGGAATCCCCGCATCGCGATAGATCTCGTAGAGCTTGAGTCCCGTCCAGGGTGTTTCTTCCGCCGGCTTGTACACGATGGTGTTGCCCGCGACGAGCGCGGCGGACGACATGCCCGCGGAGAGCGCGAGCGGGAAATTGAAGGGCGCGATGCACGCGAATACGCCGAACGGCCGGAGCACATCCACGTTGCGCTCGATCGGCGTCATTTTCGCCATCTCACGGACGAAGCCGTGCGCGTCCAGCATCTGCTGGCAATAGTAGTCGATGAGATCCGCGGACTCCTCCGCATCGCCCATCGCCTCGAGGCGGCTCTTCCCCACCTCGACGCTCATGGTCGCGGCGAGATCGAACTTTCGCTCGCGAATGACGGCTGCCGCGCGCCGGAGCGGCGCGATGCGCTCCTCGGGCGTGCGGCGCGACCATTCCCGCGCTGCGGAGCGCGCGGCCTTCACGGCGAGATCGATCTGCTCGGGGCGGGCGGTGTGAAATTTCCCCAGCACAGTCGACGTATTGATCGGAGAGGTGTCGACGATCAACTCGGCGGTGGTCGTGACCGCCTTCCCGTCGATGTACATCGGATATTCCTTGCCACTCGCGCCGCGAACGCGCACGAGCGCCTCGTCGAACATCGCGTGGAACTGCTCCAGGTCGACGTTGGTCGACGTGTAAGTGATCTTCGGAGGAGATGCGGCGGTCATGGCGTCGAATGGAGAGATCAGGTCGTCGCGAGGGCGCCGGCGAGGGCGGCATCGTATGCGGCGCGGAAGCGCGTCACGAGCTCATCGATCTGCGCCGGCTCGATGATGAATGGCGGAGCGAGCATGATCACGTCACCGTCGACGCCGTTCGCATGCGCCACGTTGGGCCACACCATGAGGCCGGCCAACAGCGCCGCATCCGAGAACCGCTCGGCCACCTTCGCCTTTCTCGGGAATGGTGTGTGCGTGTCGCGGTCGAGCACGAGCTCGACGCCCGCGAGCATGCCGCGACCGCGCACGTCTCCCACGTGCGGAAGATCGAGTAGCGCCGCCAGCTTGTCGTGAAACACGCGGCCCATCGTCGCGGCGCGGGCGACGAGCGCGTGCTCGCGGAGATAGCGAACGGTTGCAAGGCCGGCGGCGCAGAGAACAGGATGATGCGAGAACGTTTGCGCGTGGGCCAACGCCCCCGAGCCGCGCGCGATCACATCGACAATGCGGCGCGGAGCGGCCACGGCGGAGAGCGGGGTGTAGCCCCCCGCGATGCCCTTCCCCATCGTCATGATGTCCGGGGCGACGCCGTACGGCTCGAGCGCCGACCACGTGCCCGTGCGCCCCGCACCGCACGCGACCTCGTCGGCGATGAAGAGCACCTCGTGGCGATCGCAGATGTCGCGTACGCGTCGCCAGTAGTCCGTGCGCGGCACGGTTGCGCCGGTGGAGGATCCGCCCACCGGTTCCGCAATGAACGCGGCGATTCGGTCCGCGCCGATCTCGAGAATCTTCTTCTCGAGCACCGCACCCGAGCAGGTCTCGCACGACGCATCCGCTCCGCGACACGGGCAGTAGTAGGCGAGCGGCGCCGGCACGCGATGCACGTTCACGATCCACTCGCGAAAGAATGTCGCGTAGTGCGGTCGCGCGGATGCGGACATGGCAAGCAGCGTGTTGCCGTGATAGCCCGGCGAGAGCGAGACGATGTCCTGCTTGTCGGGACGGCCGCTCTCGACCCAGTACTGCCGCGCGAGCTTCAGCGCGGCCTCGACGGCCTCCGAACCGCTCGACAGAAAGTAGATGTAGTCCAGATCCCCTGGGGTGAGCGCAGCGAGCTCGGTCGCCAGTGCCTCCGCCGGTGCGGAGGTGAACGCCGCACCGCTCAGATATGCGATGCGCGCCGCCTGGTCACGGATGGCGTCCGCGATCTCGCGCACGCCGTGGCCGATGTTGGCGACGAAGGCTCCGCCGGAGCCATCGAGGTACCGTTGACCCTGGTCATCCCACAGGTAGCACCCCTCGCCCCGAACGATCTCGGGGAAGTCCCGGGTGAGCTTCCGGTAGAAGACGTGACCGTCCGGGTAGCGATGCGTGGCAGCGATTGGCCGGTTCCTTGGGGGGGAAGATGGCTAAGTTATGGCTTCGAACGCCTCCGAAACAGGGTCATCGGACATGCGCGGGCTCCGGCGGCATGTGATACGCATTTCCCTCCAATCCACTTCAAGGGAGGTTCGGATGCGCGCAATGATTCCAATCGCCGCGGCAGTCGTATTGGCCGCCGGCTGCCACAATTCCACCACCAACGGAGCGCCGAGTCCCGCGACCTGCGATCCTAATTCGAGTCAATGCCCCGTGACGGGAGCAACCGGCACCGGGACCGGGACGGGAACGACCACGGGCACCGCCACTGGAACCGGAACGACGACTGGCACCGGCACCACGGGCAGCACGGGTACCGGCACGACCACCAATCAGCCGCCGACGACGACGCCACCATCGAACCCGCCGCAGAATCGGTAACGCGGCTCGCTGCGCCAGAGCCCTGAACGGCAAAGACCCGCGTGGCTCTCGCCTCGCGGGTCTTCACGTCCAACGGCTATGCCGTTCCGTGGCGCTCCGCTATACCGCCCGACGCCCTGTGATCAGGCGCACCAGCACTACCACCACGGCGATCACGAGGAGCAGGTGAATCAGCCCGCCCGCGACGTGAAACACGCCGAAGCCGAGGATCCACAGAATGAAAAGAATTACCGCCAGTGTCCACAGCATGTCGATGCCCCCGCTAGGGTGAGTCGTACGGCCCATCCATAAGCAACACGCGTACCGTTGTGTTCGGACGCGCCGGCAGGCGGTTCGGAGCCGGAACGCTTGCTGGGCTGCGTGAGCGAGAATACAATCTCGCTCTCCTCGTTCTCTCTCCCGCACGGCGATTCCCTGACATGCTCGATAGTACGCTGGCGCGCGTGGCGATCACCACAACCGCGTGTCTGATCGCAGTCTCGAACGTCGATGCGCAGCGGGGCACGCGGCCCCTCTCCATCGCCGACATGCAACGCCTCGCTCAAGTGAGCGATCCCCGCCTGTCGCAGGACGGCGACTGGATCGTGTACACCGTCTCGACCGTCGACACGGCGCACGACCGGTCCAATGGCGACATCTGGCTCGCGCGCTGGGATGGCAGCTCGGTGAGGCGGATGACGTGGGGAACCGAGGACGATCATTCACCCCAATTCGTCGGTAACACGCGGGCGATCTCCTTTCTCTCCGCGCGTGGTGACAAACGCGACTCGGATCAGCTTTGGTTGCTGCCGATGGATGGCGGCGAGGCGCGCAAGCTCACCGCGATCAAGGACGGGATCGACGACTACGCCTGGTCGCCGGACGGCAAGCGCGTAGTGCTCGCGCTTCACGACTCCACCGCGGATGCGGATAGCGCGCCTCATCCGATCGTCCTCGATCGCTTCCAATTCAAGCAGGACGTCGAGGGATATCTCGACGCACATCGGGTGCATCTCTGGATCTTCGACCTTGCCACGCGTGCGCTCACGCAGCTCACGAGTGGCAATCACGACGACATGATGCCCGAGTGGTCGCCCGATGGCACCGCGATTCTCTTTTCGTCGAAGCAGCAGCAGGATCCCGATCGTACCGACAATTGGGATCTCTATGTGATCGCGCCCATGCCGGGCGCCGCCGCTCGCCAGCTCACGCACAACGATCTCGATGACAGCGATCCACAGTGGGACAGTCGGGCGGTGTGGAGTCCCGACAGCAAGGAGATCGCGTTTC
>DATGDQ010000059.1:0-2504 GCA_035310785.1 Gemmatimonadaceae bacterium
GGCGGCGGCAGTCGCGCGCACCCGACGTTGCAGCTCCGAATCGATCGACGTGATGGCGAAGCGGTCACCGTGAGCGATTGCGCTCTCGTGTCTCGGGCAGTCGAAGCGAGACTCGAGACGGAGAAGAGAGTAGGACCCGAGTACGTGTTGGAAGTGTCATCGCCGGGGATCGAGCGACCGCTGCACAGGGTCGCAGACTGGCGGCGGTTCGTGGGTCAGCGGGCAAGCGTCCTCAGCCCGATGCTCCAGGGTCGCGCCGAAGTCGAGATCCTGGGCGTGGAAGGATCGGACGGGGCGGAACGCATCGTGGTCCGCACCGCACACGGAACCGAGCAGCGTATCGCGCTGGCCGACGTCAAGGACGCACGGCTGGCGTTCACATGGTAAGCGAAGGGAGTCCGAGATGGTCAGCTCTATCGACATGTTGAGCGCGATCAAAGAGCTCACGAACACGAAACAGCTCGATCGCACCGAGCTGCATGGATTGCTGCAGGATGGCTTTCTTGCCGCGATGGCCAAGCGGTACGGGCCCACCGTGCAGGCCGAAGTGGAGATCGATGAGGGTCGCGGGGCGATCAAGATCACCCGGCTGCGCAGCGTCGTCGCCGAAGTGACGGATCCCAGCCGCGAGATCTCGGTCGAGGATGCGCGCATCTACGACGAAGGATTCGAGATCGGCGACATGCTGGAAGATCCCGTCGACTTCGCGGATTTCGGGCGCACGGCCATTCAGGCCGCGAAGCAGCGCATCATCCAGCGCGTTCGCGAGCGCGAGCGCACGCGCATCCGCGATGAGTTCGCGACCCGCGTGGGCGACCTGCTGTCGGGCGAGGTGCAGCAGATCGAGCGCGGCAAGCTCGTGGTCATGCTCAACAAGTTCCGCGAGGCGGAGGCGATCATTCCGTACCGCGAGCAGAATCACCGCGAGCACTATCATCAGGGCGAGCCGATTCGCGCGGTCCTCAAGCGCATCGAGGAGACGCCCAAGGGTCCGCGCCTCATACTCAGTCGCGCCGATGGGCTCTTCGTGAAGGCGCTGTTCAAGCTCGAGGTCCCGGAGATCCAGCAGGGCATCGTCGAGATTCGCGCGTCGGCGCGCGAGGTCGGCAGCCGCACGAAGATCGCCGTGTTCTCGCGCGACGACTCGATCGATCCGGTGGGCGCGTGCGTGGGACTCAAGGGCTCGCGCGTGCAGGCGGTGGTGAACGAGCTCGGTGGCGAGCGTATCGACATCGTGCCGTGGTCCGCGGATCCGGAGCGCTTCGCGAAGCTCGCCCTTGCACCCGCGCGCGTCGCGCGTGTGTTCAGCGATGGTGTGGCCAAGAGCATCCAGGCGGTCGTGGACGAGGATCAGCTCTCGCTCGCGATCGGACGGAACGGACAGAACGTGCGGCTCGCGAGTGAGCTCACGGGGTGGAAGATCGATCTCTACTCGAGCCGCGAGTGGCTGGAGAAGGGCGGCGAGACGCCACTCTTCGCGCCGCTCCCGGAAGAGGTGTCGCCTGCCGCGGATGTCCGACTGGCGGACATTGGCGCGCTCGGACCGGCAACTGTGGCCGTGCTCGAGGAAGCAGGCTATCGCACGTTGAACGACATCATCGATCTCGATCGCGATGACTTTCTGCGCCTCCCGGGCATTGCGCCCGAAGAAGCGGATCGCATCATGGCGATGATCGATGAGCTCACGGAGGACAGTAGCGCGGATGGAACCGAAGGTGGGGAATCCGGCGCGGGAACCACAGCGTAGTGAATGCGACGCGCGCGGCGCTCGAGCAGAGTGACGCGGAGAGCCGAATGCTGCGGCTCGTCGGACTCGGTGTGAGAAGTCGAAAGGTCGTCGTCGGGGTGGAGATGGTGCGGCAGGCGGCGAAAAAAGGTACGCTCGTGCTTGCGATCGTGGCGCCGGATGCGTCGCGGCACAGTCGCGAGAAGGTCTTGCCGCTGCTGATCGCGAAGCACGTGCGAGTGATCGAAGGCCCCTCGGCTATCGCGCTCGGGGCGGCCGTGGGGCGGGAGGCTGCAGCGGCGATAGGGGTGATCGATCGCGATCTGGCGAACGGAATCGCCGGGATCGCGGAACGCGGGTGAGATGCAAGTAGAAGTCGGAATCGGAAGTAGAATGAGCGGGATCCAGAGGAGGAGTGTTTGATCAAGCTTCGAGTGAATGAGTTGGCGGGGGAATTCGGCATTACCAGCGACGAGCTGATGACGATGCTCCGGTCGATGGATGTGCCGGTGCGCAGTCACCTCAGCCAGCTGAGCGACGAACAGATCGCGCGCCTCCGTGCACGATGGGAGCGCGAAAAGCGCGCGCGACAGGAGAAGCCTGCCGCCGCGCCGGCGCGTCGGCGCCGCGGGACGGCCACTGCCGCATCGGCGGCTGCGCCGGCCGCCGCGGCTCCCGCCCCCGAGGCGACGCCAGAGGCGCCGGCGGCCGCGGGCCCGAGCCGGCGCCGCCGCAAGGCTGCGGACATCGCTGCCGCCGCCGAGGTCACCGCCGCGCA
>DATGDQ010000060.1:0-7840 GCA_035310785.1 Gemmatimonadaceae bacterium
GCCGAGGAGCTGGGGTCGCGGTTCTACGAGAATCGCTTCCCGCCGCCAACCGGTCGAACCGATCCCGATCAGGCATTCCCCGATTCGGCGCAGGGATTCATCTCGGGCGACTTGTACAACTCGTATCATTTCCTGCTCGACCCGGCCAGCACGGACTCGATCGACAAGGCATCGGTGACCAACTGGGGCAACGGCGACGGGACGCTCGTGCAGCGCGGCGGCGTGTGGCTGTTCCTTCGCTGGCTCGGTGATCAACTGGACAGCACGGTCTACGGCCGCCTCGATCAGACGAGCCTTACGGGCATCCCGAACGTCGAGAATGCATCGGGGGCATCGTTCCCCTCGCTCTTCGGCGAATTCTCGCTCGCGCTGTACGTCGACAGTTTGCCGGGAATCCCGCGCACCTCGATTCCGACGGAGCTGCGATTCACGTCGCGCAATCTTCGCGCGCTGTATGCCAAGGCGAATCAGCGCAATCCGTCCACATTCCCGAAGACCTTCCCGATCGAGGCGCTGCCGCTGACGCCCGGGAATGCGAGATCGGAGTCGATGAATCCGGGTACGATGGACTTCTTCATCCTGACGGCGCCCTCCAGCGGCTCCGCGATCGGCCTCACGTTCGCTCCCACGAGTGGAACGTTCAGTGGCACGCTCGGAGCGCAGGTGAGCGTATTCCATTGTCCGAGCGCGGCGGCCTGCCCCTTGTCGGTGCCGTAATCACGAACGTGTTCACATGAACGCCGCGCGCTTCGTACGGAGGACGGCGGGGGTTCTGGCCCTCGCCGTCCTCGCCTTTTTCGCGCTCGTTCCGACCGGTCGCTATCTGCTTCGCGCCGCGTGGGCGGAGGGGCGCATTCTCGCGCGCGCACGACCGATCTCGGAGCTCGTGCGGGACTCGACCACGGACGCGGCCACGCGCCGCAAGCTCGAGCTGGTGCTCGCCGCGCGCGCATTCGCCCGCGATTCCGTGAAGCTGAACGCGCGACGGGGATTCACCACCTACAGCCACATCGATCACGATACACTCGTGGTCGTGCTCTCCGCGGCCTATCGCGATCAGCTTCGATACAAGACGTGGTGGTTCCCGATCGTGGGGAGCGTTCCCTACAAGGGCTACTTCGACGTGCGCGATGCCAGGCGCGCGGCGGCGGACCTCTCGCGCGATGGTTTCGACGCCTATCTGCGTCCGGCATCCGCCTTCAGCACCCTCGGCTACCTCGAGGATCCTCTGCTCTCGACGACGATCGATGAGGACAGCGTGGAGCTCGTGAACACGGTCATCCACGAGCTCACGCACAACACGTTCTATGCGTCGGGGCAGGCGGTGTTCAACGAGTCGTTCGCGAACTTCGTCGGCACTCGCGGCGCCGAGTGGTTCTACGCCGCGCGCGCGGACAGCGCGCGAGTCGCCCTCGCGCGACTGGACTGGGCGCGGCAGAAGACGCTCGGTCGTTTCTGGAGCTCCGTGTACAACAGCGTGGACTCCGCGTTCAAGGCGCACCGCACGAGCAAGTCGGAGCGGCTCCGCGCGCGGGAGCTCGTATTCGCGAGCGCGCGCGAGCGATTCGCGAAGGAGATCGCGCCGCAGCTTCCGGGCTACGATCCTGCCAGGCCGCTCCCGCTCCGCCTCGACAACGCCGCCCTCATGTCGCGGCGCATGTATCGCACGGGGCTGGACGATTTCGATGCGATCTACGAATGCGAGGGAGAGCGCCTGCCGGCGGCGGTCACGCGCATCATCGCGCTCGCACGCTCCAACTCGAAGGACCCGTACGCGGCCATCCGCGAGTACGTGCGGTCAGGTGGCGCCGAAGCGACCGCGAAGTAGCGCGCGAAGATCGAGCGGCGTGCCCGGAGGCAGTTCCGGCGCGAGCACGGAAGCCGGCGCAGGATACGCGGCCATGCGGCGCATGCGCTCGCGGACGCCCACATCGATGAAGCGCGAGAGCTGGTCGATCGTGTATTCGCTTCCCCAGCGCGAGCCGTAGCTGTTGAGCGGATAGAGCACCGCGAGGTGGTGGCGCGCGCGCGTCATCGCGACGTACATGAGGCGGCGCTCCTCTTCCATCTCCTCTTCGCTCCTCAGCGCGCGGGACGAAGGGAACCATCCGTCCACGGCCCAGATCACGAACACCGCATCCCACTCGCGTCCCTTTGCGCTGTGGGCGGTGCTCAAGATGAGCGCGTCGTCCTCGGTGGTGCTTCCCGTGGCGAGGTCCTGCGTGGCGGAGGGCGGCTCGAGCGCGAGCTCGGCGAGGAACGCTGCGCGCGACGGGAACTTCGCCGCAATGATCTCGAGTTGATCGAGATCGGCGAGGCGCGGTTCCGCGCGATCGTATCGCTCACGGAGGATCGCGTCGTACATGCGGCGCAGCGCCGCGATCTCCGCCGGCACGGCGCGATCGATGGCGCCATCGCGAAGCGAATCGAAGAGCTGCACGAGCGCCGCGTGCGCCTCGCGCGCGCGAGGGGGCGGCGTGAGCTCGGAGAGGGCCGCCGGATCCCAGCGTCGCGCCTGGAGAATGTCGATGGCGGCACGCGCAGTGGCGTCGCCCACGCCGGGGAGCAGATGGAGCACGCGGAACCAGCTCACCTCATCGCGTGGATTTTCGAGGATTCGAAGGAACGCAAGAACATCCTTCACGTGAGCGGCCTCCAGAAACTTGAGTCCGCCCCACTTCTCGAACGGGATCTTGCGATTCGTGAGCTCGATCTCGAGATCCGCGGACATGTAGCCCGCGCGAAAGAGCACGGCCATCTCGCGCAAGGGCGTGCCTTGCTCGTGCAGCTCGAGGATGCGATCGACCACCCAGCTCGTCTGCTCGTGCTCGTCCTTCGCCGCCACGAGCGAGGGCGGCTCGCCGCCGGTGCGCTGCGTGAAGAGATTCTTCGTGAAACGCTGTCGCGCGCGCGAGATCACCGTGTTCGTCACGTCGAGGATCGGCTGCGTCGAGCGATAGTTGTGCTCGAGGGCCATCACGGTCGTGCCCTCGAACTGCTTCGGAAAATCCAGCATGTTGCGAACGTTGGCGCCCCGGAAGGCATAGATGCTCTGCGCGTCATCGCCCACGACCGTGATGTTCCGGTGCCCGGCCGCCATCGCGCGAAGAATTCGCGCCTGCAGCGCGTTCGTGTCCTGATACTCGTCCACGAGGACGTGATCGTAGAGCGATGCGATGCGCGCGCCGAGCTCCGGCGATCCCTCGAGCATCGCCACCCAGAAGAGAAGAAGGTCGTCGTAGTCGACGAGATTGCGTTCTTCCTTGCGCGTCGTGTAGCCGGCGAACACGCGCGTGATGTCGGAGGCGAGCTCGCTGAATTGCGGAAGATCATCGCGCAGGATGTCTTCCACGGGGATCTCCGTGTTCACGTGCCGCGAGTAGACGTGATGCAGCGTCTCCTTCTTGGGGAAGCGCGACTTGCGCTGTGCGAAGCCGAGGGCCGCGCGAGACATCCCCATGAGATCTTCGGAGTCTCCCTGATCGAGGATCGTGAAGTCCTTCGCGAGCCCCGCAGCCGGGCCGTAAGCCCGCAGCAGGCGGTGCGCGGTCGCGTGGAACGTGCCGCCGTGCACGCGCGCGCTCGCACCACCCGCGAGTCGCGACACACGCCCGAGCATCTCCTGTGCAGCGCGACGCGTGAACGTGAGCAGCAGAATGCGATGCGGCGGCACGCCACGGCCCAGCAGATGTGCCACGCGATAGACCAGCGCACGCGTCTTTCCGGTGCCCGCGCCCGCGACCACGAGCAGCGGGCCGTTGCCGAAGGTCGCAGCCGCGTGCTGCTGCGGATTCAGCTCTGCCGCAAAATCGATCGCCTCAGGCATCCGGCGCGTCGAAGACGATGCTGAGACACGTGGGACCGCCCTCTGCCTTTTGCAGCTCGGACAGCTCCACCGGCGCGACGGCAAAGCCGCGCGCTTCGAGCTTCGCACGCGTGCGCGGGAACGACGCCGGCATCACGAGCGTATCGCCGATCGCCAGCACGCTCGCGCCCCACGGCTCGGACTCGTCCACGGTGAGCACATCGATGTCCCCGAAGGTGCGCACGGTGGCCCACTCCGGATTCGCGAGCAGAACTCCACGACCGGTGTACGTGCACGCGGTCTTGAGATGCAGCGCGCCCTTCACCGGCACTGCGCGCACGGTGTAACCGAGTGGTGACACGAGCGCGCCGAGCTGGTCGATGCCGGCCTCATTGGTCCGGCTCGAAAGCCCCACGTAGAGGGTACGATCGACTCGCACCACATCGCCGCCATCGAGCGTTGCGGGCGCCGAGAGTCGCTTCACGGGCCGATACCGGGCAAGGGCGTGCGCGATGCTCTCGGTCTCGCCACGTCGCGAAGCCGCGCCGGGCGCCGTCACGATCGCGATCTCATCGAGCATCATTCCCACGTCTTCCACGAACACCGCGTCGGGCAAGGCATCTTCCGCGGGAAGGTGATCGATGCGCACACCGAGCCCCGCGAGCGTGCGCTCGTACTCCTCGTGCTGGCGCTGCGCGAGTGAGACGTCGATCGGAACGCGATCGCGAAAGGTGAGCTCGCCCGTCGCGAGCGATGCGCTCACGCCGCGCGTGATGGCAATCAGCATGTTCGAGCTCGGGCCGCGAGTGGAGGGGGGAACAGGACCCGAAATATATACCGCGCATGCTCCCGTCGCGACGCGTGTGTTGCGGTCACGGCGGTCGAATGACTCGAGCGAAGCTAGTCGGCTGGAAGCATCGCCTCGAGGGCACCAGCCTCGAGCGTGGAGGTCTCGAGCGAGAAGATCTCGCCAAAACATGCGCCGACGATGCGCGCAACCATCGGGAGATCCATTGCATCCGGCCCGAGCTCGCGCGCGATCGACGTCATCGTGACGCCCGACAAGCCGCAGGGAACGATGAGATCGAAATAAGAAAGATCGGTCGACACGTTGAGCGCGAAGCCGTGCCACGTGACCCAGTCGCGCGCGTGCACGCCGATCGACGCGATCTTGCGGCCACCCGTCCACACGCCGGTCCGCCCCTCGCTGCGCTCCGCTGGGATTCCGATCTCCCGCAGCGCCCGAATGAGCACGGCCTCCACCTGCCGCAGATACCAGTGCAGGTCCTGGCGGTGACCGCGCAGATTCACGATCGGGTAGCCGACGAGCTGTCCCGGCCCGTGAAAAGTGACGTCACCACCCCGCTCGGCCTCGAACAGCTCGACGCCGCGATCGGCGAGCATCGCCTGCGTCGCCACGAGATGCTGTGCCTTCGAGCTGCGGCCGAGCGTGATGACGGGTGGGTGCTCGAGGAGCAGCAACACGTCGTGAGCGATCGCACCCGTGATGCGCGCGCGTGCCACGGCGCGCTGGAGCTCGAGCGCACGCGCGTAGGGTACGAGACCGAGCGCCACCACCTGCAGCGATCGCGGCATCGCGAACGATTCCCGCGACTCCGCGTGCGTCTCCGGCGCGAGCGTAGCGTCACGCATTCAGCGCGCGCCCCATCGAATCCAGTGTCGCCTCCGCGATCGCCTCCGAGAGCGTCGGGTGCGCGTGGATCGCGAGGTCGATTTCCTCGACCGTAAACTCGTTCTCGCGCGCGACCACGAGCTCGTGAATCAGCTCAGTCGCGTGCGCGCCGATGATGTGCGCACCGAGGATCTCTCCGTACTTCGCATCGCGAATGACCTTCACGAAACCCTCGGTCTCGCCCGACGTGCGTGCGCGCCCGCTGGCCGAGAAGTTGAAGCGACCAACCTTGTAGTCGAGCTTCTTCTCCTTCACCTGCTGCTCCGTGAGTCCTACGGACGCCACTTCGGGATGGCAGTAGGTGGCGTTCGGGATGTTTCCATAGTTCACGCGATGCTCATTCTTGCCGGCGATCACCTCCGCGACAACCACTCCCTCGCGCTCGCCCTTGTGAGCGAGCATCGGCGGACCTGCGACATCCCCGATGGCATAGATGCCCTCCGCGCTCGTGCGCATCTGATCATCGATCTGGATGAAGCCTCGATCCGTGAGCTTCACCCCCTGCGCCTCGAGTCCGATGCCATCGATCACCGGAGCGCGCCCCGCCGCCACCAGCACCTTCTCGACAGCGAGCTCCTTCTTTTCCGGCCCCGCGAGACTGATCGTCACCGAGCCCTTGCCGACCTTCGCGCCCGTGATCTTCGCTCCGGTCACGACCTCGATGCCGCGCTTCCTGAAGCTCTTCGTGAGCTCGGCCGCCACGTCGGCATCCTCGAGCGGGAGGATCGTCGGGAGTGCCTCCAGCAGCGTGACCTTCGTGCCGAACTCGTGGAACACGTCCGCGAATTCGCAGCCGACGGCACCCGCGCCGACGATAGCCATCGTCGCGGGCGCCTTCTCGGCGACGAGCACCTCGTCGGACGAGAGGATGTTCGTCTTGTCGAGCGTGAGCCCGATCGCCGGAATTCCCTTCACGCGTGATCCCGTGCACACGACGATGCCCTTCTTCGCGTCGTGCGTCGTCGCGGTGCCCTTGTCATCCGTCACGGAGATCGTCTTCTTGCCCGTGAGCGTCCCTGTTCCCTTGATCCACGTGATCTTGTTCTTCTTGAACAGAAACTCGACGCCTTTCGAATTCTGCGTGCTCACGGCACGCGAGCGCTTCATCGCAACGCCGTAATCGGTGGTGATCTCGCCGACGTTCACGCCGAACGTCTTCGCCTCGCGAGCGCGGTGCGCCACCGCCGCGGACTCGAGCAGCGCCTTCGCCGGAATGCATCCCCACAGCACGCAGGTGCCGCCCAGCCCGTCGCGCTCGACGACGCCAACCGTGAGGCCCAGTTGCGCGGCGCGAAGAGCACCCACGTAGCCGGCGGGTCCGCCGCCGAGGAAGATCACGTCGAAGGAGGCCATGTTGTCAGTTCGATCCTGTAAGAGAGAGGAGCACGTGTCTAGAACACGAGCATGAGTGGATTTTCGATCAAGCGGCGCAGCGTCTGCATGAACCGCGCACCGGTGGCGCCATCCACCGCGCGGTGGTCGCAGCTCATCGTGATGCGCACGCGTGTGCGCACGGCGAGTGCGCCGTCGACCACCACGGGCACGTCGGCCACCGCACCCACGGCGAAGATCGCGACCTCGGGAGGATTGATGATCGCGGTGAACTCGTCGATCCCGAACATGCCGAGATTCGAGACGGTCGCGGTCGCACCCGTGTACTCTTCCGGCGCGAGCTTGCGCTCGCGTGCGCGCTTCGCGAGCTCGCGGGACTCACGCGCGATCTCGCTGATGCGTTTGCGATCGGCGTCGGCGATGATCGGCGTGATCAGCCCATCCTCCACGGCCACGGCCATCCCGAGATGCACGCGGTGATGGCGACGCATGCTGTCGCCGAGCCAGTGTGCGTTCACCTCCGGGTGCTGGCTGAGCGCCGTGGCGATCGCCTTGAGCAGGATGTCGTTGTACGACACCTTGTACTCGTCGCCGAGCGCGATCATGCGCGCACGCAGCTCGCGAACGCTCGTGAGATCGAAGTCCGCGGTGAGATAGAAGGTCGGGATCGGTCCGATCGATTCGGCGAGGCGGCGCGCGATCGTCTTGCGGATCTGAGTGAGCGGTACGTCCTCGAAGTCGCCGGGCGCACTGGTACGGGGCGTCGCGGGAGCGGTGCCGGTGCGCGTGGGTGCCGCGGCGGCTGCGGGTGCGGCAGGCGCCGGCGCGGCCGCAATGGCGGACTCGATGTCGCGACGAATGACTCGGCCACCGGGTCCGCTCCCGTGGAGCTGGCCGAGGTCGAGTCCACGCTCGCTCGCGAGCCGGCGCGCAAGTGGAGATGAGCGCGCTCGCCCGCCGCCGTTCCCGGAGGCCGACGCCGGTGGTGCTGGCGGAGCCGAAGGCATAGG
>DATGDQ010000061.1:0-2730 GCA_035310785.1 Gemmatimonadaceae bacterium
CGCCAGGAAGGCCGACGTGCACGGCCTTCGCTGCTCCAGGTCGGGTATCACCCGGATCTCATACGACTGCGCGAAACCATGTTAGAGGCCGATGGATATGAAGTAACTTCGGCGATGGGGAACGATCAGGGAATAGCTATCGCGACTTCCCGGCCCTTTGACGTTGCCGTTGTTGGATTCTCCGCGCCGCATTCCGCTCGCCATTCCATGGTGCGCTGGCTCAAGCTGAATGCTCCTTCCGTATGCGTGGTCGCGCTGCTGGCGCACAACGCGGAGCACTTTCCAGATGCGGATTGTGAAACCCTCTCAGAAGACCCTTACGAATGGCTTGGGGCGATCCGCCGCACATGCAAAGGGGTCGCCGCCCGCAGTACGCTCGGCGCGATGCTCGGCGCGCCCGTCGATGTGAAGCCGGGACAGAAGGGAGCGGTCCTCAAGTGGGAAGCCGCTCCCGCCGCCAAACCGTAACGCTTACCGGCGCAGATCCGTGCGCGCCCAGGGAATGACCTCGAGGCGCTCGAGCGAGATCGGCTGGTTCGTGCGCTCGTCGATGCCAAACTTCTCCGGAGTCTGATACAGCCGCTCGAGCGCGGCGTCGATTTCTGCGAGCTCCGCGGATTCGCGAGTCGCGTTCGATGCCTCGAGCTCCGCATTGATCGTGTCGGTACCGAGATCGGCGGGGTGGAACGGCACCTTGGTGAGGTCACCGGATTGATCCTGTTCGTCGTCCGCCGCTTCGGCTCCCGTATATCGCTGAAGCTCGCGCTGAACCGCTGCGCGCTCCTGCAGAAGACGCTTCTCGAAATGCTTGAGCTGTGCGGGCGTGAGTGCCATCGGTAGCATCCGTTCGAGTGTGAGTGCTCGCTGAATTCGATCCTTGCTGCTAGGCAAGGGACGTTCCGTAAGGTTAACGACAGATTGTGCCCGTAACTTCAATGGCGAGCTGCACCGGGCTCGCCGCACCCGAACATGCCCATACACATGCGAATGGCCCCACCCACCAGCTCACGTCGCGTAGCGCGAGTTTCCCTCGTCGCCGCGATCTTCTCGCTCTCCGCGAGCACACGGCTCTGCGCTCAGAGTACCGCTCCCTATCACCAGATCGCATCGTACACGCTTGGCGGTGATGGCGGCTGGGACTATCTCGCGCTCGACTCCGCGTCTCATCGATTGTTCGTGGCTCGTAACGATCGCGTCATGGTGATCGACGCGAATTCGGGACGGCTCGTTGGGGAAATCACCGGGCTGCACAGAACTCACGGCATCGCGTTCGACCATCACACGGCACACGGCTTCGTCACAGCGAGCGGCGACAGCTCGGTGACGATGTTCGATCTCGCCTCGCTCAAGGTGCTCGGCGCCGTGAAGGCGGGAGCCGGGGCCGACGCGCTGATCTTCGACGAGGCTTCCGGTCACGCGTTCTCCTTCAATGGCGCTGCCAACAGCGCGACCGCGATCGATGGCCGCACCGGATCGAGCGTCGCCACCATTCCGCTCGGCGGACGGCCGGAATTCGCGGCCTCGGACGGCGCGGGCAGGATTTTCGTGAATCTCGAGGACTCGAGCGCAATGGTCGAGATCGACTCCAAGGCGAATCGCGTCACGAGGCGATGGCCGCTGGCGCCGTGCGAATCACCGTCGGGACTCGCCATCGACGTCGCGCATCATCGCCTGTTCAGCGGCTGCGAGAACAAGATCATGGCCGTATCGGACTACGCCGCGGGAAAGGTGGTCGCGACTGTACCGATCGGAAGCGGAGTCGACGCCGATCGCTACGATCCCGGCACCGGACTGGCGTTCTCGTCGAACGGCGAGGGATCGATCACCGTCGTGCACGAGGACAGTCCCGACAAGTTCTCGGTGGTGCAGACCGTCACGACTGCGCCCGGTGCGCGCACAATGGAGCTGGATGGAGCTTCGCACCGGCTCTTCACGGTGACGGCGAAATTCGGCCCGGTGCCGGCCCAGGCCACGCCGGAGAATCCGCGCCGACGGCCCCCCATTCTGCCCGACAGTTTCGTACTGCTGGTATTCGGGCAGTAGCCGATCGCGCCGCTCGCGTTCAGCATATCGTCATGCGCGTGCTCCTCGTTGAAGACGACAGGTCGTTGGCGGAGATCGTGGTTGCCGGCATGCGCGAACAGCGCCTTACCGTCGCAGTCGCCGCCAATGCGCGTGAGGGACGCGAGCGCGCCGCGCTCGGAGACTATGACGTGATCGTGCTCGACGTGATGCTTCCGGATGGATCGGGATTCGAGCTCTGCGCATGGATTCGTGCGCGAGGCATCACCACTCCGATCCTCATGCTGACGGCGCGCGATGCGATCGACGATCGCGTGCTCGGGCTCGAGGCAGGCGCTGACGACTACCTGATCAAGCCGTTCGCCTTTCGCGAGCTCGTCGCGCGGGTTCGCGCACTCGGGCGACGGCGCCCTGCGATCGCGCCTGCCGAGCATCGCATCGCGGATCTGCATGTCGATCTCACGTCGCATGCCGTTTCACGCAAGGGAAGTCCGATCCGGCTCACCGCCAAGGAGTTCGCCTTGCTGGAGTTCTTCGTGACGCATGCCGGCGTCGTCGTCGACCGCGCGTCCATCACGGCGCACGTATGGGACCAGAATCACGATCCATTCACGAACGTGCTCGAAGTGCTCGTCCGCCGGCTGCGACGCAAGATCGATGACGACTTCGAGCCCAAGCTCATTCACACGCTGCGCGGCTCGGGCTACC
>DATGDQ010000062.1:0-3121 GCA_035310785.1 Gemmatimonadaceae bacterium
GACGGATCCCGCGGATTCCACGCGCTCAGCCGCCAGCAGCGATGGGCGGCGATCGCCGCAATCGCGATCGCGTACCTGCTGACGAATCAGCGGATGCTGGTGATCATCGGGCTCGTCGCGGTGTGGCGCGCCGTGGAGAAGGTGCAGGGACCCGGAGACAACAGGGCGTTCGCGACGTACGTGGGGCTGATCGGTGCGCTCGCGTGGTTGTCGCACGCGATTGCGTGAAGCGCCTCAACGAGGCCAAATAGAAGAGCGAACATGCAAAACCGCCCCGGAGACCGTGGTTCGGTGTCCGGGGCGGTTCGCTTCAACACTTCCCTTCCTCCTACTGCACCGCGTTGATCATGTCGAAGATCGGCAGATACATCGCGACCACCATGCCGCCGACGATCACGCCCAGGAACACGATCATGACGGGCTCCATCAGGCTCAGAAGGCCGCTCACCGCCGTGTCGACCTCGGTGTCGTAGAAGTCCGCAATCTTCGTCAGCATCTCGTCCAGACCACCCGTCTGCTCGCCGACCGCGATCATCGAGATGACCATCGGCGGGAACACGTTCGACTTCTGCAACGGCGCCGAGATCGTGTCGCCGCCCGCGATGCTCGCGCGCGACTCCATGATCGCATCGTGAATCACGCGATTGCCCGCCGTCTTCGCCGTGATCTCGAGCCCATCCAGAATCGAGACGCCCGAGCTGATCAGCGTGCCCAGCGTGCGCGTGAAGCGCGAGACCGCCGACTTGCGGAGCATGTCGCCAAGGATCGGCATCTTGAGCATGAACGTGTCGATGTTCAGCTGGCCGCTCGGGGTCTTGTAGTAATTCTTGAGCGTCGTGACGAGAAGCCACGCACCGCCACCCACCGCCCACCAGTAGTGCTTGAGGAAGCCCGACAGCATGATCACGATGCGCGTCGGCAGCGGGAGCGAAAGATTGACGCTCGCGAACATGTTCTCGAACACCGGAATGACGAAGATGAGCAGCGTCACGATCGCGATGCAGGCCACGCTCATGATGACGGCCGGATAGATCATGGCGCTCTTCACCTTGCCGATGAGCGCGTCGTTCTTTTCCAGGAACGTCGCCAGTCGCATCAGAATCGTATCGAGAATACCACCCGCTTCACCGGCGGCCACCATGTTCACGTACAGATCCGTGAACGCCTTCGGATGCCGGCGCAGCGCGTCCGCCACCGTGTGGCCCGACTCGACGTCGTACACCACCTGGTGCGTCACGTCCTGCAGCGCCTTGTTCTCGCTCTGGCGAGAGAGAATGTCGAGCGCCTGCACGAGCGGCAGACCGGAGTTGATCATGGTCGAGAACTGACGCGTGAAGATGACGATGTCGCGCGTCTTGATCTTCCCGCCCTTTTTCTTCTTTTGCTCCTCGTCCACCTTGACCACGACGAGCTTCTGTCTCCGCAAGTTCGCAACGACCTCGTCGCGATTCGCGGCGTCCATCGTTGCGTTCTTGAGCTCACCCGTCAGCGTGCGCGCCGTGTAGGCAAATGTTGGCATGTAGGCTCCTCAGTCGTTCTGATTACCGCTTGCCCGCGGCGGCGTACTTCGCGTGCTGCCCCGCGATCCTCGGCCCGTCACCGCTCGCGACATCGTCCAGCGGCGACTCGCCGATCATTCGCAGGAACTCGTTCTGGTCGCCCGAGACGCGCAGGCACTCGTCGAGCACCACGTCGCGCGACATGTAGAGATTGTAGAGCGAATCGTTGAGCGTCTGCATGCCGAACTTCTTGCCCGCCTGCATCGACGAGTTGATCTGATGGATCTTGTTGTCGCGGATGAGCGCGCGGATCGCCGGCGTCACCACGAGAATCTCGGCGGCCATTGCCCGCCCGCGGCCCTTGGCGCGCGGCAGCAGCGTCTGCGTGACGATCCCCTCGAGCACGAACGCGAGCTGCGCGCGAACCTGTCCCTGCTGGTGACTGGGGAAGACGTCGATCATGCGATTGATCGCTTCCGCGGCCGAGTTCGTGTGAAGTGTCGCGAAGCAGAGGTGTCCCGTCTCGGCGATCGTCAGCGCGGCCTGCATCGTTTCCAGATCGCGCATTTCGCCGACGAGAATGACGTCGGGGTCTTCGCGGAGCGAATACTTGAGCGCGTTCGAGAAGCTCTTCGTGTCGGTGCCGACTTCACGCTGGTTGACGATGCAGCCCTGGTGACGGTGGATGAACTCGATCGGGTCTTCCACCGTGATGATGTGCCCTTTTCGCTCGCGATTGATCTTGTCGATCATCGCCGCGAGCGTGGTGCTCTTGCCCGAGCCCGTCGGTCCCGTCACCAGCACCAGTCCGCGCGGACGCTCGGCCATCTTCGCCACCGCGTTGGGCAGGCCAAGCTCCTCGAACGTGCGGATGTTGAACGGGATCTGTCGAATCACCAGCGACACGCAGCCACGCTGCTTGAAGCAGTTGCCGCGAAAGCGCGCGAGGTTCTGAATTCCGAACGAGAAATCGAGCTCGTCCTCCGTCTCGAATCGCTTCTTCTGATTCTCGGTGAGAATCGAGTACGCGAGCTGCAGCGTGTCCTTCGGCGTGAGCACCACCTCGACGTTCGCGTCGGTGATGTCACCGTCGACACGCAACTTCGGCTTGTCACCCGCGGTGATGTGCAAGTCGGACGCGTCCCGCTCGATCATCTCCTCGAGCAGGGCGCGCAGATTGACGGTATTGGCGGCGGGTGCGGTCAATGGGACTCCTGCTGAGGTGGCGGTGCCCCGGGGAGCGGGATACCCCCTATAGACGAGGGAAGGCGGCGAGCGTTGCGGGGATGTGCCAATGGGCGCCGTCCGGGCGTCCGCTCGCCCTTGGGGAGCCCTAGGCCGCCGTTTCGCGAATGACCTGATCCAGGGTGCAGATGCCCTTCATGACCTTGAGCAACCCGTCCATGCGCAGCGTCAACATCCCCTCTTCGACGGCGCCGTCGCGGATCTCCGCCGCGCCCACGCTCTGCATGATCAGCTTGCGCAGCTTCGGCGTCATGAGCATGACCTCGTACAGTCCCTGACGACCCTTCAGCCCCGTGCCATTGCAGGCGTCGCAGCCGCGACCGCGAAAGAACGGCATCTCCTTGATCGTCGTGTCCAGGTTGAAGTTCTTGACGATC
>DATGDQ010000063.1:0-4074 GCA_035310785.1 Gemmatimonadaceae bacterium
TACGCGACCGCCGCGCTCTGCTCCGGCGAATCGATTTGCCAGCACGACGCATCGAGCAGCATGTCGAGCGTGGCGCCCGCATCGGGCGAGTGGGGCGAATGGCTCACGAACGGCAGCGCCCGACACTCACACGAGTCTGCAATGAGATCGGCAGCTCTCGCGGCATCGATGACGGCCCACGGGCGATGTGCGTCCAGGGCGCGTCCGAGCTCGACCGCTGAGCCGATGTCGAGCGCGTCGCGATGAACCACTACGTGCGCGAGCCCGCGGAGCTCGCACGCCAGCGCGAGCGCACGGCCGTGCGATTCGTCATCCTCGATAATGAGTATCGGCGGCGCCTGCCCGTGCAGAGGCTCGGGGCTCGGTGAGCGGCCGCGCTGCCACCAACCGGGCGTGGCGAGCACCGGATGATCGTAGCAGCCGTCGCGCGCCAGAGCACGCACCATCGCCGCGAGCGCCGTGGGCCGCGGCACCGGGCCGCGCACGTCGAAGGCTCCGGGCTCGTAGTAGCCCGTTTCGCGCGTTACGAGTGAGTTCCAGTCGTGCGAGCCGAGGAGCGCCCAACTCGTGACGGCACGGACATCCACGCCCGTGGCGCGTGCCTGAGTCGCCGCCGTCCACATCTCGTGCAACCACCGCATCTGCTCCTCGCGCGTGCAGCCGATGTGGCACTCGGTGATCGCCATCGGGATGTGGTAGCGTTCCCACGTCTCGCGAAGCAACCCGGCGATTCCGATGCGCTGCAGCGACGGCACGTTCACCTGTGCGACATCCGCATACACGAGGCGGCCGTTGCCTCCGATCTCGTCAACTGAATACCGCTCCACGCGATCATCGAGGTAGCGCTCACTCGTGATGTAGTGGTTGATCCCGATGATGCTCGGCACGCACGGGGCGTCGGCCAGCGCGAGGAGCTCGCGCGTGATGTCTCGCCCTGCGCCGCAGAGGTAATTCCAGCATGCGTGGCTGCGCGACATCCGGCCGCTCAGGATGTCCCATGTCAGCCAGCGACGCTCGTTCTCGAACTCGCATTGCAACGCGAGCGCTGGCGTACCGGCCACCTTGCCGAGGTCCTCGGTCTGAATGAGCTGGGCCCTGGGGTTTACATGGCGAATCTCTCGCATGGCCCGAGCTGTGGCGGTCAGCTGCGCGACGAAGAGTCGCGCGAATGTCGCGGTGTCGCGGCCGTGCGGATACCAGTGCCCGTACAATCCACTGAAGCGCGCAGTGGTGAGCGGCTCATTGATCGGCGTGTACGCATCCACCCACGGATAGCGCTCGGCCACCATTCGCGCGTATTTCGCGAGCTCCTCGGCAAAGTCCGGAGCGCGCACGTCCACCCAGCGCGGACCGAATCCGTGATGGAGCAATCCGACGATTGGACGCACCCCACGTTCGCGCAGGCGCGCGAGTGCACGATCGGCCCAACGCCAGTTGGGCGCCGACGTTCGCTCCGGCTGCACGTGCTCCCACAGGACGGGCACACGCAACGACCTGAGGCCCAGGTCCGCAAAACGGTCGAGATCGTCGAGATGCGCCATGTGGCGCGTGCGAGCGATCTGGTCGAAGTACCGATCACCAACGCGGTTCACGGTGCATTCGACGCCGCCCCACATCTCCAGCTTCGACGGACTTTGCAGTGGCATACATGTCGGGGCCCGCCAATCGGGCCTATCCGGCAAGTGGCGCCGTGGTCGAGTGAGAGCCATCGCTCGCGACGCCCAGGATCTTCTGGTATGTCGTGAGCGCCTGCGCAACGACCTGATCCATGTTGTAGTACTTGTACGTGGCAAGGCGTCCGACGAACCACGTGCGCGACTCGACGTCCGCGAGCGCCTTGTACTTGCGGTAGATCTCCGCGTTCTCCGGTCGTGGAATCGGATAGTACGGATCGCCCTCGTCCGTCGGGTATTCGTACACGATGCTCGTCTTCGGGTGCTTCTGGCCCGTGAGATGCTTGAATTCCGTAGCGCGCGTGTAGAGATGCTCGTTCGGGAAGTTCACCACCGGCGCCTCCTGGAACCACTCCTGGTCGTGCGTCTCGTGCTTGAACGAAAGTGACCGATACGGAAGCTTCCCGTACGCGTAGTCGAAGTACTCGTCGATCGGGCCCGTGTAGATCATCGACTTGTAGGGGACGATTCCCTCGATGTCGCGATAGTCCGTTTGCAGCAGCACGTGGATGTTCTCGTGATCGAGCATCTTCTCGAACATCCGCGTGTAGCCGTGCTTCGGCATGGCCTGATACGTGTCCGTGAAGTAGCGGGCATCGCGATTGGTGCGCACGGGCACACGCGCCGTCACGGTCGCATCGAGCTGCGAAGGGTCGAGCCCCCACTGCTTGCGCGTGTAGTTGCGGAAGAACTTCTCGTACAGCTCGCGTCCGACGCGCGCCACGACGACATCCTCCGACGTTCGCGGATGTTCGTGCGGTTCGGCCACACGATTCAGGAACGCCTCGGCCTCATCGGTCGTCATGTTGCGCGCGTACAGCCTGTTCAACGTGTCGAGATTGATCGGAATCGGTACGCGCTGTCCATCGACGCTCGCGACCACTCGGTGCTCGTACGGGCGCCACTCGGTGAATCGCGAGAGGTATTGAAAAACGTCGCGGGAGTTCGTGTGGAAGATGTGCGGACCGTAGCGATGCACGAGGATGCCCGCATCGTCGTAGTGGTCGTACGCATTCCCGCCAATGTGCGGCCGCTTCTCGACCACGAGCACGCGCTTCCCTCCTCCGCGCGCCAGCCGCTCCGCCAGTACGCTGCCCGCAAATCCGGCGCCGACGATGCAATAGTCGAACATCGTCAGGCCTCCATCGCCACGTCGAAGCGCGCCACCATGGGCGCGACCGCAGCGACGCGCCGCACGCTCGCGAGCGGTACCTCGCGAGCCTGTGCCGGACGCGTGATCAGCTGCACGATGAGCTCGCGCATCTTCTCGTGCGTGCGGTCCCACGACATTGTCGAGAGGAAGCCGTCCACGCGCTTCAACCACCGGCTTCGCTCCAGCGATGAGCGATCGAGCTCGCGTTCCACTGCCTCTACGAACTCCTCCGCCGTTCGCCCGATCTGCACGAGCTCCGCCACACCATAGGGCGACACGACGTCGCGAATGGGTGTCGAGACGACGGGCAGGCCCGCGGCGAGATACTCCGGGGTCTTCGTCGGGCTGATGAATCGCGTGGACTCGTTCAGCGCGAATGGCAGCAGCGCCACGTCCCAGCCCGACATGTAGAGCGGAAGCTCTGCATAGGGTTTGGCACCGAGATAGTGAATGTTCGGGAGCTGCGGCAACAGATCCGGATTGATCTTCACGACGGGCCCCACGAGCACGAGATGCCAATCGGGGCGAGCCGACGCGAGCTCCGCGAGCAGCTCGATGTCCATGCGCTCGTCGATGACTCCGGCGAAGCCGAGCCTGAGGCGTGGAATGCCGGCCTGATCGGCGGGATCCTGATGCCGAATGCGCGCCTGCCGAAAGTGATCGGAGTCGACGCTGCTCGGAAAACAGTGCACGTTGTCGCTTCGCGCGCGCTTGGCCTCGTAGAGGCTCGTGCCCCCCGTGAACACGATGTCGGCGAGCGCGATGAGCTCGCGCTCGCGCTCGACCATCGCCTGCGGCGCGCCGCGAAAGAGCGAGAGCTCATCCATGCAGTCGTACACGAGCGCGATCGGCTCGAGGTGGCGCGTCCACGGCAGCGCCATCGGCGTGTAATACCACGCAATGAAGGCAGTGATCGACTCCTGCGCGATCAATTCGTCGATCAGCTCGCCGAGCGCGCGGTGCTGCGCCTCATCCGAGAGGTTGCTCGGAAGCAGCGGCACCACTACGCTGAGCCCGTGCTCTCGCGGCGAGATCGTCAACTGCGGCGCATCGCCGCCGTACATCGGCTCTTCGATGTAGAATACCCGACTCGTTCGCGCGAACCGCGAGAGCAGGTGCTGCGGTCGCTGATAGACGAAGTCCCAGCGTAGGTGTGAGAAGCAGAGGAGCGTTGTGGCTTCCGGATTCGAGACGGAGGAGCGGCGCGAGAGATCTCCGGAGGCAATAGACTTCAACATGCAGGACAAC
>DATGDQ010000064.1:0-9888 GCA_035310785.1 Gemmatimonadaceae bacterium
GTCCGCGCGCGCTAGGCGCGACGGATCGTGCGCACTCGCGAATCGGATGCGTCGTCGAGGCGGAGCGGTGGACGGCTCGTCTCCTCCGGTCGCACGCTTTCCGTCGTCCGGCGGTGATACGGCACGAGATCCTCTCCGAGCACGACGAGCGTGCGCGTCACGACCGTGCTGGCGAGCGGCTCCGGAATTCCCATCACGCGCACGTACGTCTCGATCGCGCGATCGAAGGGAAGATCCTCTGCGAGATTGTCGACGAACATCAGCGCATTCTCGACGTGCGCCTGCACGATCGACTCTTCCGCCCGCGCCTGCGCGAGGCGCAACCGCTTGTCGGCAGAGGGATTGAGCTTCCTGGAAAATATTCGTTCAGGAAACAGCTGACCCAGCATGCGTACTCCGATTGAGGAAAACGTCCGGTCGGGCGCTACCCTGCCTTGCCGACTGATGAAGCATAGCGCGTACCATCCAGCTTCCGTCATCTACAACACGACTGAACACCTCGATGCGGCACCAATCGTGTCACTTCCCTGCGGTATACCGTCACTACGAACGAACGCCGCGAAAAGTGTCACCTAATGGACCAACGCTCGACTGCAACTTTTTGTTTTCGTCGCGTGGACACACGTTGTTGTGAAGGCACTACGATTGGACCGACTTGCCAGCATCCACGTACGGCAGTCTCCGGACGTGCAAACGCGCTTCCGTGCGAGTCTATTGCGCGCGGCTCACCGCGCGCAGATCGGCGACGCTCAACACGAGGATGAGCACCCACAGCGCCGCCGAGGACAGGCACCAGATGCAGATCGCGCGGATGACGAACAGCTCCAGGTACGTGAGCCAGGCCGAGAACAGGACGCTCCACGCTGCGAGCGCGACGATCATGCGCGCGAGCGGCACGCTCGCCTCGCGCTCCTCACCGCTGCCGATCATCGCGAGCAGGAGGAGCGCGACGTAGGCGCCGAGTCCCCAAGCGGCGATCGGGAGACCGAGCAGCATCGACCACCTGCTCGAGTTCACCGTCTCGCACGCGCCCACCGAGCAGCTCAGGATCCCGATCACGCCGATCTTGTACAGCGTGAGATAGAGAGCGATGCAGATTCCGACGACGGCCAGCAGCGCGAGTGTCTGCCGCCGGCTCACTTCGTCGCGCCCTTTGCTGTGCTCTTCGCAGCGGCCGTGTCGACCTTCGCGGTGGCCGGCGCTTCCTTGGACGCGCTGTCGACGTACGCCTTGAACGTGTCATAGCTCATCGCGCCGGGAATCATTCGCGTCCCGATCACGAAGGTCGGCGTCGACTGCACCTTGCGGCGATTGCCTTCGGCCTGATTCGCGAGAATGCGCGACTGATGCGTCTGCGCATCGAAGCACTTCTCCCAGGTATCGGTGTTCATGCCGAGCGACTTCACGTATCCGAGAAAGAGCTTCTTCGGATTGTCGGTGGCCTCTCCGTTCCACTCGGGCTGATTCCGGAACAGCTCGTCGTGCATCTCCCAGAACTTGCCCTGATCGGCGGCGCACGCGGCGGCATTCGATGCCGCCATCGTGTTCTTGTGCATCGGAAGCGGGAAGTCGAAGAAGCGGTAGCTCGCGAGGCCGGCGTTCACGATGCGGTTGCGAACGTCCGGCTCCGTGATCACGGCGAAGTTGCCGCACGCGGGACACTCGAAGTCGGCGAACTCCATGATCTGCACGGGGGCGTTCGCATTGCCCAGCAGATACCCCTCGGCCTGCGCGGGCGTGACCGGTGCGGTGGTGACGTTCGCGATCGCGCGCGGCGCGCGCGCGGCGCGAACGATGAGGATCGCGCCCGCCACGATCACGAGAGCCAGAACGACGTAAAAGCGCTGCGAGGAGTTTCCCCGCTGCTTGCTCACCACGCCGGGTCGTCGTCCTCGTCCGCCGTCCACTCCTTTGTCTGCCATTGGCTCTCGCTTCTCTTTTGGGCATCGTCCACGATTCGCCGGTTCTCGGCGATATCGGGCGTGTCGTAGGTCGCGCGCACTTCGTAATGAAAGAGCTCGCTGCGGATGTCGCCGATGCGCTTGGTCAGCTCGCCGGCGAAGCGCAGAAGCTCCCCGCGCGCGTCCAGCTCACCGATGCGCGCGGCCAGCTCGCGCAATAACGCCTCGAGCTTGCGCGCTCGTTTGTCGTCGTACGTTTCCTCGGGTTCCGACATGCTGCTGCCTCGGGTGGAGCACGGCCCGCACACACGGCCGTCCGCGCGTCGCTCGAATTCCCCGAAAGCTAGAGGGAGGATGATGTTGCGCAAGCAACGCCGGCCTGCTGTAGCTTTCACGTTTCCCGACCCCTTCGGAGCCTCACATACAAGCCGACATTCTCCGAATTCCGGCCGGCGGCGGTGCCCTGCACGTCGAGCGTTTCGGTCACGGCGGCCTGCCCGTGCTGCTCGTGCACGGGTTCCCGACATCGAGCTTTCTCTGGCGCGCGATCGCACCGCGGCTCGCCGAGGCCGGGCATACGGCGTTCGCAATCGACCTGCTTGGCTACGGCGAATCGGACCGTCCGCTCGACGGCGACTACTCGATTGCGGCGCAGGCCGAGTACATCGATCGCATGATGGCGGCACTCCGAATACCGCGTGCGGCCGTCGTAGGTATCGACGCGGGTGGTGGGGTGGCGCAACGCCTCACCATCACTCGGCCGACGCGAGTGAGCGCGCTCATGCTGATCAACAGCGTGGGGTTCGACGAATGCCCGGCGCGCGACGTGAAGGTGGTACAGCGCGAGACGGCGCGTTTCACCTTCCGGTTGACGCAGGGAATGCTCGGAGCCGCGCAGCTGCTCCGGCGCGTGCTCGAGGGGAGCGTGGCGAACCGGGAGTACATGCCGGCGCGCCTCGTGGCGCGCTACCTGGCGCCATACGTGGGCTCCGAGGGCGTTGCACACCTCTTGTCGGTCGCGCGGGCACTGAGGGCCGAGGACGTCGCCGATCTCGCGCTCAAAACGATAGCGGTCCCAACCACGATTGTGTGGGGGGAGGCGGACCAGTGGCTCGACAGTGGCATGGGAGAGCGGCTGCAGGGCGCCATTCCGGGAAGCGTGCTCGTCAGGTTGCCGGGGGTGGCGAGACTCGTCCCCGAAGAGTCACCCCAGACGCTGACGCAGCTGATCGACGAACTCGTTCGGCGCGGAACGTGAGGCGGGCTGAGCGATTCTCGATCTGCCATGTGCAACAACTGGCGCCAATCGCTCGTTAAGTGGAAACAGAATGCGAAACCCCTTACATTTACACGACTTCCACACCCAACAGGATGCATGGCCAATAACAGCAGAAATCGCCGCAAGGAAGTGAGCGTACCAACGCCGTTCGAGCAAGCACGAGACGAGATGTTCCAGCAGGTGATTCGTTGCGGAGTGCCGCAGGCAACTCCAGAGCACCAGGAAGAGTGGTTCAACGAGACGATGTCGTATCTCGAGGATCGGTACCACGAGCTGACGAAGGAGGAGCTCACGGAGCTCCGGACGCTGGGCCTTCGCTTCTCGCAGCCCCCCAAGTCGCGAATCGAAAGCGAGCCGGTCGACGCCGCGACGGCTGCCTGATCACCGGGATTCTTGCATTTTGAGAGACTCGCCCCTGCGCTTTCCGCGTGGGGGCTTCGTTCATCGGGACCCAAGCGGCGCGAGCCGAGTCAGAACCTCCTCACTCCCGCGCCGATGCGAACCCCTCCTCCAAAGCCTGCCTCCAGAAATGGGATCATATGTTTCCGCCTGGGGGCGTTGACGCCCACGACCACGATGGCGACCGCCCGCCAGCGCGCTGACGTGTCGTAGCGACCGCCGACTCCGCCGCCCGCGTACGGCGACCATCGCATCGCGTGCGCCGGATCGAGCAGGAAGTGCACGACCGCGTCCACGCGCCCGCCGAACTTCGCGCGCCCACCGCCTCCGAGCGCAGGTCCTCCGCCAACCGCGAGCTCGAGGTGCAAGTCGGGTGAGAATGGGATGTCCGCGCCCAGGGCCGCCTGGACGGCGCTGCGATGCGCGATGATGGCATCGATCCGCGCTTCCGGCTCGACCTTTTGCGCACACGCCGCCGGCGCTGCCACGCCGGACACGACCAGCGCGGCGATGGCCAGCCGCGCTCCCCTCATCCCGCCTGTGCGCGCTGACGCTTGAGCAGCAGGGTGTAGTCGATCACTGCCCACACGGACGCCGCCCCAACCATCCAGATCAGCGGGTGCAGGATCGAGAGGTGGAGAACGACCGAGAGAACCGTCGCGAGCTGCAGCACCGTCACGACCTTCCCGGAGATTCGCGCCTTGAAGTTCTTCGGGTCGAGTCCGGAGAGCAGGAAGGCGACGATGAACCCGATCGCCGTCGCGAAATCGCGAAGGAGGATGACGAAGTACTCGAGCACCGATATCTCGCCCGCAATGAGAAAGGCCGAGATGGCGACGAGCACGAACGTCTTGTCGGCGATGGGATCCAGGAGAGCGCCGAGGCGGGTGGTCTGTTGCCGCCGGGCGAGCCAACCGTCGAGTACATCGGTGAGCGATGCGGCGCCGATCAGGGCGACGCGCACCGGCGTCTGCTCGCTGGCCAAAAAGGCTGCAGCGAGCGGAAATCGCGAAGCCGAGAGCAGATTCGGCACGGTCAACACGGGAAGCCGGCGCACGCCACAACTTAAGGCATGCCGGCGAGTGCTTGCCAGCACTTTCGGGCAGGCGTACACATACGGCCCCACCGACTCCACACACCCAGCATCCCCCGCGCAATCGGAAATGACTGCCACAGTCGAGCTCCTTCGTCCGCTGCCATTGTTCACCGCACTCACGCCCGAGGAGCTCGGGAAGATCGCGGAGCTGTGCGAATCGAAGAGTTACGAGTCCGGGGAGTACATCTTCCGGGAGAGCGAACCGGGAAATCGGCTGTTCATCATCGTGGAGGGTGGCGTTCGCATCAGCCGCCAGATTCCGGGCGCCGGCGAGGAGGCGCTCGCCGTGTTGAAGCGAGGCGCGCTGTTCGGCGAGATGGCCGTGTTCGACAAGGGCGAACGCTCGACGGATGCGATCTCGCACGGCGGCACGACGGCGCTCACCATTTCGCGCGGCGAGCTCGAGATGCTGCTCGACTTCGATCGCGATCTCGCCTACAAGGTGCTGTGGGCCGTCGTGCGCATGCTGAGCGGGCGACTGCGGTCGACGAACGAGTCGCTCAAGTCGTTCCTCGCGCTCTCGATGTTCTAGCCATGAGTGGCACGGCACCCGCCCCGGACGGCCCCTTCACCCACGTCATCGCAGATCTCACCGGCGTCGCCGCTCCGGCACTCCGCGATGCGACATCGCTCATGGGGCTTCTGGTCGCGGCCGCAGGCGCTGCCGGATTCTCCACGATCGGCGCGCCCGTCGTGCGACAGCTCCCCGACGGCGGCGTCGGTGCCGTGCTCTTTCTCGATGCGTGTCACATCACGCTGCGCACGCTCCCGGATCACGAGACGCTGCTGCTCGACATCCTGGCGCCCGCGACCCGTGATGTGCAGAAGGCGCTCGACGTCTTCACGCGCAGGCTCGCCCCCAAGAAACTGCGCAGCGAGACACGCACGCGCGGATGAGCACTCTCCTCGCGCCGGCGCAGCTCGCGACGGCGCATCTCGTGCTCACCGCGCTCGTGCTGGTCTGGAATCTCGCGATCTCCGGGCGAGCGGCGCGTCTGCAGTCGACGCCTCGCACCATGGCGTTCCTCTGCGCGCTGTGCGGATTGCTCCTGCTCCCCGCGCTCACCGTGATCCTCGTGTCGACGTCGGTGCTCACCGGACGCGCGCTGTACACGCTCGCATGGGTATGGCCCGTGACCACCGCCATCGTGGCCGTCCAGGCGGCGTACGCGCTCTCCACTCGCGCGGTCGCGCCGCCCATCGGGATTCCGATCGTCGCGTACGACGTGCTGCTGGCGCTCGTCGCCCTCGCCCGCTACGCGGTGTACCGCGGCTTCGACATCCCTGCCCCGCTGCTCGTCCTCTCGGCCGCCGATGCGAGCTCGCTCGCCTACAGCGCAAGTCCGCTCGCGCTGCTCGTTCCCTACTACCTGCACGTGCCGATCGTCGCGCCGCCCACCAAGGGGCGGCGCGGAGCCGGCACCGTGCTGCGCACCGCCGTGGGCGTGCTCGCCGGAGCATGGGCGACCGTCGTCGTGCTCGACGTGCCCGCCGCCACCGGCGCCGTTCGAAGCTACGCCAATTACGCCAACGAGCGGCTCACCGAGCGTGCCGACAGCGACTTCGCGATCGGACTCAAGATCTTTCCGTCGCTGACCGGCGGTGCGCCACCGCTCGCGATCGATGCCGATCTCGACCTGGCGGACACTGTGGGAGCCCAGGTGCTGAGCGTCTATCTCTCACCCGATGGCACCAGCAACGCGTCGCTCGACTCGCTCGCGCACACGCTCGCGGACCAGCGCACGGACCGGCGGCTCCTCGTGGCGCTGGATCTCGCCGACGAGCCGCGGCCCGATGCCGCGCAGCAGGCCGCGTACTTTGACGCGCGCGTCGCGGATCTCAATCGCATCGTGCACGTCCTTCACCCGGACTTCATCATCCCGGCCATCGATCCGAACGGCGCCGCTTCGCGCGCGCTCGGGCGCGTGCCCATCGCCCTCTGGGTCGCGTACTTTCGCAAGGCGGCGAGCGTCGCGCATCAGGCGAGCTCGAAATCGCGGGTGCTCGTGCACGTCGGGGGATTCGGCGCGCGAGACAGTGCGCTGTACGCCTGGGCCGCCGCACCGGCCTCGCCGGTCGACGCCATCGGCTTCACGCTCATCCCATGGCTTGGCGGCGCCGCCACGCTCGACGCCCGGATGCGCACCGCGGATAACTGGCTCAATAGCTATCCAGAGCCCAAGGAGCATTGGGTGCTCGAGGCGGCCGGGCTGCCCATGCTCCACGGCGAGGAGAACCAGGCGCGCGCGATCTGGGGAACGATCGCGTGGGCGACGAGCCGCCGCCCCGTGAAGGGCGCGATCGTATTCGAGGCGAGCGACTACGGGGCTCCGATCGGCCTGCGCGCCGCGGGCGGTCGGGTGCGCCCCGCCGCCGCGACACTCGCCCGCGCGATTCGCGTGCTGTCGGAGAACGCGTCGCCGTAGACCGAGCGCGCGGCTAGACGCGCCGCCCCGTTCCTCGAATCACGGACTGCACCAGCGCGCTCTCCACGAAATAGCGGCGCGCGACGTCCTGCATCTCGCCCGCGGTCACGCGGCGAATGCGCGCGTCGTGCTCCTCGATCTCCTGCAGGCCACGGCCGAAGAGCCAGGCATCGATGAGCTCCCCCAGCAGCGCACCCCCGCTCTGCGACCGAATCGCATGCGTGCCGATGGCGTACTCCTGCGCCTGCGCCAGCTCGGCCGCCGTCACCGGTGCCTCGCGCAACTTCGCGAACTCCGCGAGAAGCCCCGCGCGTGCGATCTCCTCCTTCTCCGGAGACGTCGCGATGTACGAGATGAACATCCCCGCGTTGCGCCACTCGGCCGTGAACGCGCTCACGGTGTACGCGAGCGACTGCCTGTCGCGAAGCTGATCGAAGAACCGGCCACCGAGCCCGCTCGCGACACCGGCGAGCAGGTCCGCGGCGAAGCGCGCGTCGTCGGAACGCGAGGGCGATGGAAACGCGAGCGCGAGCGCGCTCTGCGCCTTGTCGCGCGACTCCGCGATCGTGAGTGGCGATGACGGCCAGGCCGGAGGCGCCAGCGGCGCCTCCGCGCGCCAGCGGAGCTCCGCGAATCGCGCCGCGATGGTGATCGCGATCTCGTCCGGCTCCACATCGCCCACCACCGCAATCACGCTCGAGCCTTCGAGCACGCGCGACCGATGCCAATCGCGCACGTCGCTCGCCGTAATCGTCGCCAGCGATTCCTCCGTACCGGACGACGGCACGCCGTACGGATGTCCCTCGAAGGCCTCCGACGTGAGCAGCCGCAGCGGATATCGATACATGTCGTCGCGGAGCATCTCGAGATCGGCGATCGCGAGCGCGCGCTCGGTGTCGAGCGCCTGATCTTCGAACGATGCGTGCTGCACGACATCCGAGAGCAGCTCGAGTGCCGCGGCGGTATGCCGCGCGGGCACCGAGATCCCCCAGCTGAAGCTCTCCGAGCTCGTGCTGCCACTCACCGATCCGCCGAGCAACTCGCCATCCTCCGCGATCTGCGCCGCCGAGCGCGTGCGCGTGCCCTTGACGGAGGTGCGCGTGAGCATCGACGTGAGTCCCGCTCGCGCGGCCGGTTCCTCCGTGGCACCACCCGCCACGTGCATGC
Source organism: Gemmatimonadaceae bacterium (assembly GCA_035310785.1). Taxonomy (GTDB): domain Bacteria; phylum Gemmatimonadota; class Gemmatimonadetes; order Gemmatimonadales; family Gemmatimonadaceae; genus FEN-1250. The sequence continues at coordinate 8,269 of DATGDQ010000064.1, forward strand.
CGAGGTGCACGAGGGGTGTGCCGGGACGTCGCATCACGAGAATTGGTACATCCTGCGCGGTGCGATAGACGCGCACGCGGCCTTCCTCGCGCTCGAGCCTCGCTCGCGCGGGGGGCGCGGGCGCGACGGGCGTTCGCGCGGGCACCGGCGATAGCGGAGCCGCGCCTTCGGCGAGCAGGGCGCGCATCGCCCGATCATCGCGCGCGACCGGCTGCGCATCCCGCGGCCGGTACACGATCACGCCGGCCGAGTCCTCGGTGAGATGACGGCGCACCGCCTCGGTCACCTCGCCGGCCGTCGCCGTGAGCAGGCGATCCAGCTCGCGCTCGCCCAGCTGCCAGTCGCCGAGCGCCTCCCACTCAGCGAGGAAGTTCGCCTGCCCCTCCATCGTCTCCAGCCGGCGAACGAAGCGCGCCTCGAGCAGCTGTCGCGCGCGATTCAACTCCTCGTCGCCAAATCCGTTCGCGCGTACGTCCCCCAGCTGCGCCCAGACGCTGCGCGCGGCGTCGCCCGTCTTTTCCGGCGGGCCCTCCACGTGAATGACGAACACGCCGATCTCCGTTGGCGTGTAGTCGTAGGCGGAAATGGACGTGGCCAGCTTGCGCTCGCGCACGGCGCGATAGAGACGCGACCCGCGACCGCTGCCGAGCATCGTTCCCGCGAGCTCGAGCAGCGGCGTGTCCGGATGCAGCGAGCCTGGCGTGCGCCAGCCGAATGTCAGCTGCGTCTGCGTGATGTCGCCCTCGAGCTCGCGAAAGCGGAACTCCCGGTGCACGGGCTCGCGTGGCCCGGGACTCCGTTCGATGGGCGCGTCGGACAGCGGGCCGTACATCCGCTCGATTCTCTGCGCGGCATCATCGAGATCGATGTCGCCGACGATGCTGAGGATGGTCGACCGCGGCTGGTAGAAGTTGCGGTAGAATCGCACGAGATCATCGCGCGTGAGCCTGCGCAGCCCATCTTCGCGGCCGATGCGCCAGCGGCGCATGCGGTGCTCGTCGTGCAGCAGCTCGAACAGCGTCTCCGTGGCGACAGCCGAGGGATTGTCGGCCTTGCGCTTCGCCTCCTGGATGATCACCTCGAGCTCCTTCGCGAGCTCCTCCGCGTCGATCACCGAATTGGCGTACGCATCGTGCTGGATCTCGAGGCCGCGCGCGAAGCTGGCGGCGGGGAGCACCGTGTAGTAGCTGGTGCGATCGTAGATCGTGCCCGCGTTCAAGTAGCCGCCTGCAGCCTTCGTCTCCTTGGAGATCGCGCCCACGGGTCGCCCGGGGGTGCCCTTGAAGAACATGTGCTCGAGCACGTGCGCGATCCCGACCACGTCATCGGTCTCGTCGAAGTAGCCAGCCTTCACGTAAGTGACGATCGCGACCACCGGCGCCGTCTCGTCGCGATGAAGAAGCACCGTCAGCTCGTTCGGCAGCACGAGCCGCCGCACGGACGCGGGATCGATGAGCTGCCCCGATGCGCGCGCGGCGCCCCCGGAAGGCGGCGCCGCGCGAACTGCCGGGGTGGTCAACGCACGATGCGGAGCAGCCCCGCGCTCGCACTCCCGCGAATGAAGCTCTCGGCGTCGCTCGTCGGAATCTTGACGCCCGTGAGCGAGTATCCACGACGCGC
>DATGDQ010000065.1:0-5796 GCA_035310785.1 Gemmatimonadaceae bacterium
GTCTGCAGCAGGTGAGAAGTGTCGTGTCTGGCGCAAGAGCAACGCGACGCGAGCGAGGTCGGCCCTACTCTTGCGTTCAACACCATAGTGGCCGCGGGGAGGGAAGGCGTGACAGGTTCAGACGGATACGAGCACACCCCGGACGACGTTCGCAACACGAACTCCGGATTCGTGGCGGACATGAAGGGCGAGCGCGGCGCGCGCGCTGCCAGGTCGGCATCTCATCGCGAACCAGGCTCCTCTGGGCAGGACCGCCTCGCCTTCCTTACAGAAGCGAGCCACACGCTGGCAGCAACCCTCGACTACGAGAGCGCACTCACGACCGTCGCGGGCCTGTCGATGTCCTTCATGGACGCGTGGGTGATCGTGGACGTGATCGATGGCGACGGCGAGATTCGCCGACTCAGCGTTCAGCACTTCGATTCCAGCATGCGGGATGCGGCGCGCGCGCTTTGCGATCGCTATCGCCCGCTACCGAACGACATTCCGGATGTCACTCGTGTCATCCGCGAGGGGCGTCTCGAGATCGTCGCGGATATTTCGCCGGACGAGCTCGCGGAGCACACGCGCGACGCCGAACAGCTCGCGCTACTCGAGACATTGGGCGTTCACGGGTATCTCAGCGCGCCCATGGTCGCGCACGGTTCCGTGTGGGGCGCGATCACGTATGTCGCGTCGCACGACGGCCGCCGCTTCGGCGATGTGGATAGAGAGATGGCCGAGGATCTCGCCACTCGCGCGGCAATGGCGATCGAGAGCGCTCGGCTGCATCGCACGGCGAACGCCTCGCGCGCCGAGACCGAGGCGGCCATCGCGGCGGCGGAGGAGGCTGGCCGCCGAAAATCCGAGTTCCTCGCGACGATGAGTCACGAGTTTCGCACGCCGCTGAACGCAATTCTCGGTTACGCGCAATTGCTCGACATGGGTGTGCTCGGCCCGACCACGCCGGCGCAGAACGCGCATCTCGAGCGCTTGCAGGCGAGCGCGCGCCATCTGCTGCAGTTGGTGGACGACGTGCTGGATGTCGCGAAGGTCGATGCCGACCGGCTCGACGTTCGCCAGGATGTGCTGATGACCGGCGCGGCGGTCGTAGCGGCATCCGCACTCGTGCATCCGCAGGCCACGGCAAAAGGGATCCGCATGTTCGACCTCAACCACAACGCGCCTGGCGCGGCGTACGTGGGCGACGAGCGTCGCGTGCGACAGATTCTCGTGAATCTCCTTTCGAATGCGGTGAAGTTCACGCCTCCCGGGGGTGAGGTCACCATCATCTGTGGCGCCACCAACGAGCCGGATCCCGGGGCACAACTCAGCGAGGGTGCCTCCGCACCGAGCATGTCGGAGGCTCCTCATGGCGGACGCCCGTGGGCGTTCATCCGCGTGAACGACTCGGGTCCCGGGATCGCGCCGCAGTTCATGAGTCGCTTGTTCGAGCCGTTCGTGCAGGCGGACGGAGCGCTCACACGGGAGAAGGGCGGCACCGGACTCGGGCTCGCCATCAGTCGTCGGCTCGCACGGCGCATGGGTGGCGACATCACGGTGCGAAGCAAGCTTGGCGCAGGGGCCATCTTCACCCTGTGGCTTCCTACGCCTCGCCTCGAATCACAGACGCGCCACGCACAGGCAGAACCGCTCGACACGGCTCGACGCACTCCGTCGTCGTCCCTCGCGATCATCGCCGAGTCCGCGGAGAAGGAAGGGCTCGACGATGAGGCGTATGCGGTGCTCCACGCGATCGGCACGAGATTGTCGACCGATGCGGAGACGATCGCGGAGCGCTACGTCAATGCGCTTCGCGCCGATGGCAATTTCCCGGGCGCGAGAGAGCTGCGCGGCGTGCAGCTGCGCGACCACGCGACTCCGTTCGTGGGGCTGCTGGCGTCGCAGCTCACCATCATCGGGGAGACGCAGGGCAAGGACCCCGATCTCCTCGCCGACAGCGGACACGTGACACGGCTCATGGCGGAGTTGCACGGCGCGCAGCGGCATCGGCTCGGCTGGAGCGAGAACGACATCGAGCGCGAGATACAAATTCTCTACAACGAAATCGAGCGCGCGATTCGCATCGCGGTCGACACCTCGGCGACCGCAGCGGCGTTGCATGAGCCCGTGGAGCAGGCCGCACACCAGTCGGTCTCGCGGGCGTCGGTGGCCGCGGCTACGAAGCACGCGCTGGATATCACCCATCGCGTGCTGCACCAGGCTTCGCTCACGACTCTGCGAACGTTCCGGTTCTCGAAGGACGCGGACGCTCCCTGATCTTCCACGACCTCAGAAGGGGCGTGAGCGTGCGGGTCGAACGGATCGCAGCTACTTCAGGTACTTTCTGAACCAGGCGATGGTGGCGGGCCACGCCTGCCGCGTCGCGTCGAGGTTCGCCTGCATGATCGAACCGTCGGCCTGCGTCTGCGCGCGGAGAAAGCCGTGCGCGGCCCCCGGAAATATCGTGTGCTCGTACGTGCGGCCGAGTGCCTTCAGTGCCGAGTCCGTACCTGGGACCGTGAGCGCGATGCGGGCATCGGTTCCACCGTAGAGTCCGAGCACGGGCGCGTGGACGTTCGGCAGCTGCTCTGGCTTGGGAGGAACTCCATAGTAGACGACGGCCGCGCCGAATTGCGGTGACGTGCCAGCGTGTGCATCGTGGGCGAACGACACCCCGCCGCCCCAGCAGAACCCGACAATGCCGTATTTCCTCTCCGCGGCGGGCAGCGCCATCGCGTACTGCGCTGCCGCATCGAGGTCGCGCTGCACGACTTCGGGATCGAGGGTGCTGATCAGAGCGGGTCCCTGTGCCTTGAGCGTGCTGTCGTCGAGGTTGGGAGCGATCTTGCCCGTGAGCAGATCGGGCGCGATCGCGATGAAGCCGTCGGCCGCGAGCTGATCGGCGACGCCGCGGATCCAGCTCGTCAAGCCGAAGATCTCGTGCACGACCACGACGACGGGCGCCTTCCCGCTCACCTGCGGGTACACCACCCACGCGCGCACACTGTCGCTGCCGACCTTCACCATCACCCACTCGCCGTGGCGCGGCGATTTCCCGAGCCGCGACTTCGCATCCGTCTCGCCGGCCGGTAGGTCGGCCGCCTGTCGTACCGAATCACGATTGACGTTCGATGCGGAGACCATCGCGGGCGAGGTATCGTGTCCGGAATGGTCATCGGCGGCTCCGGCGTGCCGCGCACACGCGGAAATGGCAAGGGCGGAGAGCGTGGCGAGAGCCAGACGAACGTTGATCATGAGATCCTCTTTCACTTTGGAATGACGTAATCCTGCGCGCCGATGAGCTGCCACGTGCCGCCACGCTTCTGCCACGTATCGGTGAACTGATACCGACGCTCGAACAGGCCGCTCTTGTTCTTCCCCTTCACGTGCAGCACACCGGTGATGATCTGCGTGTCCCCGAAGTCGTGCGCCTTCATTCCCTCGTTCGCTGCCCACGTCGTCGTGTCATCGCCGGTGGCGCTTGCGATCACATCGTCGCGGCTCATCACGGCGGCGTCCTCCGTATAGACGAAGCCCGGCGCGAGCAGTCGCTCGAACATCTTCGTGTCGCGCGCCACGAGTCCGCGCGTCCACTCCTCTTCGCGCTGCAGCGGCGGCGCACTCGCGTTCTCGTTCGTCGGCAATGAATCCACAGCAGGTGAAGCATCGGCCGATCCCGCGCGAGCCGCCGTGAGCTTCGCCTCGTACACCGGCACGCCGCCGACGTACGTCGCGACCACGTGCGCGCCGAGGATGCGCTCGGGTGCGACGGTCATGATGTCGCGATCGAGAATCGTGAAGTCCGCGTACTTGCCGACGGCGATCGACCCGAGCTCGTTCTCTTGAAATCCCGCATACGCGGGCCACAACGTCATCGAGCGGAGCGCCTCCTCGCGCGTCATCCGCTGGTCGGGGTACCATCCGCCCGGAGGCGAGTTCTCCGCGTCCTGTCGCGTGACGGCCGAGTGGAAGGTGACGATGGGATTCACGTGCTCGACGGGAAAGTCGGTGCCGTTCGGAATCACGACGCCGGTGTTGAGCAGCGCGCGCCACGCGTACGCACCACGAATGCGCTCCGGCCCGAGCCTGCGCTCGGCCCACGGCATGTCGCTCGTCTGGTGACTCGACTGCATGCTGGGAATGACGCCGAGCCTTGCGAAGCGGGGGATGTCCTGCGGCGAGATGACCTGGGCGTGCTCGATGCGAAGCCGCGCGTCGGCGGTGGGCACTGCGTCGAGCGCGGCCTCGTAGGCGTCGAGCGCGTTGCGATTCCCACGGTCGCCGATCGCGTGCGTGCTCACCTGGAACCCGTGCCGCAGCGCCTCGGTCGCGCGCGCCTTGAGATGTTCGGGAGTGGAGACGAGCAGCCCGGTGTTCGCCGAATCATCGGAGTACGGAGCGAGAAGCGCCGCGCCGCGCGAGCCGAGCGCGCCGTCGGCGTAGAGCTTGATGCCGCGCACCCACACGCGTCCGTCGTACTGCGCCTTCCGCGGTCCGCGCGCGTAGAAGTAGGCGAGCGACGCGGAATCGTCGGTCACCATCTCATAGGTGCGCAGCGGAAGCTTCTTCTCGCGCGCGAGCGACTCGAGCGTTTCGATCGTTGCACGATCGGCGCCCATGTCCTGCACCTCGGTGAGCCCCCACCGGTTGCTCTCGACGGCGGCCGCGTGCAGCACCGAGGTGAGCTGCGCGGGCGAAAGCCTCGGCACCGCGTCGGTGACGAGTGACATCGCATTGTCCACGAACACGCCTGTTGGATTCCCCTGGGCGTCCCGAATGATGCGTCCGCCCGTCGGATCGTGAGTCTTGGCCGTGACGCCCGCGGCGCGCATCGCCGCCGCATTCGCGAGCACGGCATGTCCATCCACGCGATCGAGCACCACCGGATTGTTCGGAACGGCGCGATCGAGCGCCTCGTGCGTCGGAAACTCCTTCACCGGCCAGCGATTCTGATCCCAGCCGGTTCCGGCGATCCACTGCCCTGGCGCCGTCGTCTTCGCACGCGCCGCGACGCGCGACACGATCTCGCCGTACGTCGGTGCGCCGGTGAGGTCGACGCTCTGCAATGCGAGGCCGAGCCCGAGCAGGTGCGCGTGTGCGTCGATGAAGCCGGGATAGGCAGCGGCGCCGTGCAGATCGAGGACGCGTGTGGCGCCGCCCTTGAGCGACATCGCATCGCGGGTCGTGCCGACGAACACGAAGCGCCCGCCCCGGATCGCGAACGCCTCGGCGATCGGACGCGTGACGTCCACCGTGTAGATCGGCCCGCCCGTGACGATGAGGTCGGCGGGTCGCTTCTTCTGTGCGGCGACGGCGAGCGGCGATGCGATCGTCGCCGCAAGGAGACATGCGAGTGTGCTACGAATCTTCTTCATCTTCACCGTGTTCGGATTAGGCGGGTCTCGCGATGCAGGCATGTACGAAGCTCACGGACATCGACCCCTCGCCGACGGCCGAGGCGCATCGCTTCACGGAGCCACTCCGAACATCGCCTGCGGCGAACACTCCCGGAAGGCTCGTCTCGAGAAGAAACGGGGCGCGCCCCGCCGTGCGCCACCGGTCGGCCTCGATCGTGTCGGGTGGAAGGGCGTTGCCGGTGAGAACGAAACCCTTCTTGTCGAGCGCCACGCAGCCGCGCAGCCAGCTCGTGTTCGCGTCCGCACCGATAAAAAGAAAGAGAGAGCTCGTATCGATCTGTCGCTCGGCTCCGTCGAGACTCGAGTATCGAAGCGATCGCAGGTGTCCGTTCCCCTCGAGCTGCGTCACCTTGCAGCCGAGATTGACGGTTACGTTGTCAATCCCCTGCACCTGGTC
>DATGDQ010000066.1:0-6044 GCA_035310785.1 Gemmatimonadaceae bacterium
GATGATCGAGGTCGTCGCGAACAACGGATCCGTGAGCTTCATGCACCCGCTCGAGCCCGAGCGCGCGCGCGCATTCTGGAACGGCGCACTCGCCGCCGCCGATCGCGGTGAGAGGATCATCCTCGGCGCCTTCGACGAAGGCGCGCTCGTGGGCACCGTCACTCTGCTCCTCGACTGCCCGCCGAACCAGCCGCATCGCGCCGAGATCGCGAAGATGATGACGCGGCCGAGCCATCGGAATCGCGGGATCGCGTCCGCCTTGTTGCGCGAGGCCGAGCGGCTCGCCAAACAGCACCGCCGCACGCTTCTCGTCCTCGACACCGCGACGATCGATGGCGCCTCGCGCCTCTACGAGCGACACGGCTTCACCTTCGCGGGCGAGATCCCGGATTACGCCTTCACGCCCTTCGGAGAGCTCACGGGCACGCGCCTGTACTGGAAGCGGATCGGGGGTAGAGCGTAGAGGGAATTGCGGACTGCTGTACACGAATCAGACCAATGAAACGAATCGAACCCGGCAATCACGGAGTTCGTACTCGCACGTTCAAGAAGATCCCGTGACTTGAACTGTGCGAGAGATACTCCATCTCGACGGGTTCGATTCGTACTGATTGGTCTGATTCGTGTACGCCGTTGCAGTCCCTACCCCTCCAATCCCTCGTATTGATCCTTCAGCGCCGCCACCACCGCCGGATCGGCGAGCGTCGTCGTGTCGCCGAGGGCGCGGCCTTCCGCGATGTCGCGCAGCAGGCGGCGCATGATCTTGCCCGAGCGGGTCTTCGGCAGATCCGCGCTGAAGATGATGTCGTCCGGCTTGGCGATCGCGCCGATCTTGCTCGCGACATGGTCGCGCAGCTCGGCATTGAGCTCCGGCGTGGGCTTCTGTCCCTCGCGCAACGTCACGAACGCGGCGAGCGCCTGTCCCTTGAGATCGTGCACCTTGCCCACAACCGCCGCCTCGGCAACCGCGTGATGGTCCACCAGCGCCGATTCCACTTCCATCGTGCCGATGCGGTGGCCGGCGACGTTCAGCACGTCGTCCACGCGCCCGAGAATCCAGAAATTTCCGTCGGCATCGCGCTTGGCGCCATCGCCCGGGAAGTAGAGATCGGGGCGGTCCTGCCACTTCGAGAAGTACGTTCTCACGTAGCGCTCGTCATCGCCCCAGATCGTGCGCAGCATGCCCGGCCACGGTCTCGTGATCGCCAGCAGCCCTCCGCCCACGCCGATCGGATTCGCGGCGTCGTCGAGAAGCTCCGCGAAGATTCCGGGGAGCGGCACCGTCGCGCTGCCCGGTGTAGTCTCCGTGATTCCCGGGAGCGGCGAGATCATCGCCGCACCCGTTTCAGTCTGCCACCACGTGTCCACGATCGGACAGCGGCTGGCGCCGATGTTCTCGCGATACCACATCCACGCTTCCGGATTGATCGGCTCACCGACGGTCCCGATGAGGCGCAGCTTCGAGAGATCGTGCTTCTGCGGGTGCTGCTCCCCCCACTTCATGAATGCGCGAATCGCAGTCGGCGCCGTATAGAAGATCGTGACGCCGTACTTCTCACAGAGCGCCCAGAAGCGATCCTTCGCGGGCCAATCCGGCGCGCCCTCGTACATCAGGCATGTCGCACCGTTCGCGAGCGGCCCGTAGACGATGTACGTGTGCCCCGTCACCCATCCCACATCCGCGGTGCACCAATAGACGTCGTCCTCCTTCAGATCGAAGATCGCCTTCGTCGTGAACGTGCATTGCGTGAGATAGCCGCCGGTGGTGTGCACGATCCCCTTCGGCTTCCCCGTGGTGCCCGACGTGTACAGCGTGAACAGAATGTCCTCGGCGTTCATCGCGGTGGCCGGACGATTCGGCGACGCCTTCGCCATCAGCTCGTGCCACCACAGGTCGCGCCCGTTTTTCATGGGCACAGGCACGCCGCCGATGGGCTGCTCCGTGCGCCGCACGACCACCACGTGCTCGATCGTCGGCGTGCCTGAGATCGCGTCGTCGGCGTTCCTCTTGAGCGGCACCACCTGTCCGCGCCGAAAGCCGCCGTCCGCGGTGATCAGCACCTTTGCCTGCGCATCCACGATGCGATCGCGCAGCGACTCGGCGGAGAAGCCGCCGAACACCACCGAGTGCACGGCGCCGATGCGCGCGCAACCGAGCATCGCGACCGCAGCCTCGGGGATCATCGGCAGATAGATCGCGACGCGGTCACCGCGCTTCACGCCCAGGCCGTCGAGCACCGATGCGAATCGGCTCACCTGGTCGAGCAGCTGCGCGTACGTGAGCGTGCGCGTATCGCCCGGCTCGCCCTCCCACACGAGCGCCGGCTTGTCGCGCCGCGCGCCGCGTGCGTGACGGTCCACGCAATTCACGGAGACATTGAGCTCGCCGTCCGAGAACCACTTGGCGTGCGGCGGCGTCCACTCGAGCACCTTGGAGAATGGCTTCGACCACTCCAGCTCTCGCGCACACTCCGCCCAGAAGGCTTCGTAATCCCTTGCCGCTCGCGCGTAGATCTCGGGCGAGGTGATGTTCGCCGCGCTTCGAAACGCCGGCGGCGGCGCAAACTTGCGGAGCTCCTGCAACAGGACATCGATGTCGGTCATGCTCCATCCATGCGAAGGGCGAGAGAATATCTTAGCGAGCGGCCGCATGGATGCCAGCCATCGCGCGTTCGGAGAACGGCTGTGATCGTTGGCTCGCGTGCCGGCCGAGTGCTACACTTTGCATCGTGATCGATTCCGTGGACGCACTTACCGATCCCGAATTTCAACCCGACTACGACCCCGTCCACCGCTTTTCGGCCTGGTTGGAGCGTGAGGGGAAGGCGGATGCCACGATAGAGGCGTACCACGCCGATGTCGCGGACCTGGTTCGTGCGTTCGTGCCGCGGCCCGTGATCGAGCTGCTTCCGGCAGACCTGAGCGAATACCTCCAGGCACGCGCGGGCTTCGAGGGATGGTCGGTGCCCACCGTGCGCCGGCACCTGCAGGCGATCAAGGCGTTCTACCGATACCTCGTGATCGCCGAGGAGATCCGCGCGCCGGGGCCCGCCGAGCTGCTCGCGGAGCCGGTGCCCGCGCCGCGCGCGCCGCACATCATCGAGCAGTCGGATGTCGCCGCGATCTTCTCGTATCTCGAGGCGCGCGCCGCGACCGACTCGGCGGCAGTGATGGATCTGGCGCTGTACGGCATCGCCTATCACGGCGCACTGCTCATCTCCGAAGCGATCGGCCTCACTCTCGATGCGGTGCGCGGTGGTCCCGCCGTGATGAAGCTCGAGGTGATCGGCCGCCGTGGAGAGGAGAGTCGGCTCACGATCGAGGGCGACGCGGCCAGCTGGATGGGTGCATGGCTCGCCATTCGTCCGGCACCGCGGCGTGAGGCGCATCGCCCGTTCGTGTTCATCCATCCCCGCACCAGGCTGCACACCTCTCGCCAACGCGCCTGGGACCGTCTCAAGCGAATCGCCAAGGCGGCGGGACTCGATGAGGAAGTGGCCGAGCGCATCACCCCGCACACGCTGCGCCACTCGTACGCGGCGCATCTCGCCGCGCGCGCGCTCGACGTCGCCGCGCTGCGCGCTGCGCTCCGCCAGCGCTCTCCGCGACACGCGAGCAAGTACATCCCGCGCAGCGCGAGCACCGACATTCCGCCCGCGGTCAGGGACGTGAGCCCCGACGCGTGAACGGGGCGCGCGCCGGGAATCTCGTGATCACCACGCGCGCCCTGGGCCGTCGTTTCGGCGGCCGCGTCGCCGTGAGCGAGGTGACGCTCGCACTCGAAGAGGGCGACTGCCTCGCGCTCTTCGGGCCGAACGGTGCCGGAAAGACCACACTGCTCCGAATGCTCGCGGGGCTCCTGCGTCCCACGAGTGGAACGGGAACCGTTTCCGGAGTCGAGCTTCCAGGCGGCGCCGAGCTGCGCGCTGCGGTCGGCTACATCTCGCACGCGAGCATGCTCTACGCCGCGCTGACCGCACGAGAGAACATCGAGCTCACCGCGCGGCTCTTCGGCGTTCACGACGCGCGCGCGGCCGCACGTCGCGCGCTCGAGCGCATGGAGATCGCCGATCGCGCCGAGACGCCGGTTCGGCAGCTCAGCCGCGGGATGCAGCAGCGCGTGTCGATCGCGAGGGCAACGGTGCACGATCCGCGCGTTGTGCTCCTGGACGAGCCGTTCACGGGGCTCGACGACTCGGGGAGCGCAGCGCTCGGCGCACACCTCGCCGCGCTGCGCGCCGCGGGCACGACGATGGTGCTCGTCACACATCAGATAGCGGAGGGACTCGCGCTCGCGACGCATGCCGCGATCATGCGCGAGGGCGCGCTCGTGCGCATCGAGGCAGGTGAGACCATCGATCCCGCCACCTATCTCGCGGTCTATCGCGAGCACGTGACGTATGGCGCCTAGCACGCTCTCGGCAGCGCTCCTCATCGCACGCAAGGATCTCGCGATCGAGTTCCGCACACGCACCGCGTTCTTCTCCGCCGTGGTGTTCGCGCTCCTCGGCATCGTGATCTTCTTCTTCGCCTGGGATCCGACGGCAGTGGCGTCCATCGATCTCGCGCCCGGAGTGCTCTGGGGAATCTTCACCTTCTCCGGGCTGCTCGGACTGCAGCGCTCATTCGGGCTCGAGCAGTCGGACCGCGCCATCGACGCGCTCCTCGGGGCGCCGATCTCGCGCGAGTCGATCTACCTGGGCAAGGCGATCGCGAATCTGGTGTTCGTCGCGGCCGTGCAGCTCATCGCGATCCCCGCGGTGCAGCTCTTCTACGGAGTTCCGCTGCTCGAGCATGCAGCGCTTCTCGCGCTTCTCGCGCTGATGTCCGCCATCGGACTCGTCGCGGTCGGCACGCTGTTCAGCGCGATGGCGGTGAACACCAAGCTGGCGGAGATGCTGCTGCCGGTGTTGTCGCTTCCTTTTTTCGTGCCGATCGTGATTCCCGCGGCGCAGGCCACGGCTCGTCTGCTGGCGGGCAGGCCCGCAAGCGAGAGCGTCGGATGGCTTAAATTGCTGCTGGCGTTCGATATAGTCTTCGTGGTGGCCTGCATGCTCGCGTTTCCATATACCATCGAGGAATGAGCTCACCTTCTGCTCCCGCGAGCGCGGAGAACGCGATGCCGGCGCAACGCTCGGGCATGGATTGGCTGTTCGCGATCGCGGTGATCGCGATCGCGGCGGCATTGACGCGGGTGATTTACTACACGCCATTCGAGGCGGTGCAGGGACCGGCGCAGAAGATCTTCTATCTGCATCTGCCCGCGGCGCTGTGCGCGTTCATGGCGTTCGGCGTCGTCGCCCTCGCCGGCGTCGGCTATCTCTGGCTCGGCGATCTGCGACTCGATCGCGCCGCGGAAAGCTCGGCCGAGGTGGGCGTGGTGTTCACGACGGTCGTGCTCGTGACGGGACCGATCTGGGCGCGCCCGGTGTGGGGCACCTGGTGGACGTGGGACGCGCGTCTCACGCTCACCCTCTTTCTCTGGTTCATCTACGTGGGCTACATCGTGCTTCGCGGGGCGATCGAGGATCGTGCGCTCCGTGCGCGCTACTCGGCGGTGCTCGGCATTCTGGGATCGCTGCTCATCCCGTTCATCCATCTGAGCGTCTATCTCTTTCGCACACTCCATCCGCGGCCCATCGTGATCAAGCCGAGCGCGCCGTCGCTGCCGCCGGAGATGCTGACGACGCTGCTCGTATCGTTCGCCGCATTCGTGCTGTTCTACCTGGCGCTCGTGCGGCAGCGCTACCGGCTTGCCGCCGAGCGCGATCTGCTCGAGCTGGAGGAGGGGCGCTGATGCCGCACAACGAAGGCTACTACTACGCGGCATACTTCGCCGCGATCGGCATCTACACCCTCTACACGATCAGCGTGTGGCGACGACGCCAGAGCGTGGCGCTGCGCCGAATCGCGCTCCGGCGCGGGCGCTGAGCGCGTCGCGCGTCGCTCGCTCGCGATCCACGCGCAGGCGCCCGTGAGCTCCGGCGTGGTGTACCTCGTGGGCGCGGGTCCCGGCGATCCGGGACTTCTCACCGTGCGCGGCC
>DATGDQ010000067.1:0-4294 GCA_035310785.1 Gemmatimonadaceae bacterium
GGAACACCGCTGTTTCGATCGGCGCCGTGGTCGAGGCGTTTGCCTTCTCGGCCCTGGTGGGCGTGGTGTTTGGCGTATGGCCGGCACGGCGCGCGGCGCGTCTCGACCCGATCACCGCGCTTCGCTACGAGTGAGCGCGCCCGCTTCGGCAGGATGCAAAGCCGGCCCGAAGCGAGTGCTCCGGGCCGGCTTCGTATATGGGCTGGCTGCGACTAGTACTTCTTCGCGCCGTCGTCGTCGAAATCACTGTCCGAACGATCGGTCTTCTCACCGATCTTCTGCTCGGCCTTGCCGACGTTCTTCTGGACCTTTCCCTCGGCCTGCTGAGCGCGCCCCTTCAGGTGCTCGCTGCTGTTGTCGAGAGCATCGCCGACATCGCCGCGAACCTTTCCGATCGTCTCCTTGACATTGCCCTTGATCTCGTTCGCGAGGCCTTTGTCGGCCATGTTGTTGTTCTTGTCCATGAAGCACCTCATCCAAAACGGTAAGTCGTTGTCGTCCGGCCGCCAGACTTTATGCGAACCGTTGCGCTCAATAAAGCAATCGGCGTGCCGAAAGTTGAGTGCGCCTGGAGGCGCGTAACTGAACCACCGGCGAGACATCAAAGCCTTGGAGAAGGCTCGCCAACGAGGTGTAATGCCAGCAACTTTCTACGTGCGCCGTCTTCGGCGCTGCAGCACAGCTCGCGCGGGCGTGAACGTCAATTCTCTGGCAGTGGTGATGTTTCGATTGTCGAATATTCGTGGCGCACACATAAGGCGTTTCGGCCTCGCACTCACACTCCTGCTCGCTGCGGCGCACCTGCACCCGGAGCGCTGAATCTCTTCCCTCCATAGGTCCGCGTGCTTCTTGCACGCTCGCCGAGCGTGACCGCCACCGCCAGCTTTCCAGCCGCTCGCGAGCGGCCCGTTCTCGAACCGAATCCGTCGGGCAAGCGGCTCGCACTGCTCTCGCTGACGGCGCTTGGCGTCGTCTACGGCGATATCGGGACGAGTCCGCTCTACGCCATGAAGCAGTGCTTCAGGGTGGACGCCGGCGGTCCGGCAGGTGCGGCCGTACCGCCGACGCCCGAAAATGTCTTCGGCGTGCTGTCGCTGATCGTCTGGGCGCTGACGATGGTCGTCACCGTCAAGTACATCTTCTTCATCATGCGCGCGGACAACGATGGAGAGGGCGGCATCCTGGCCCTTCTCGCGCTCATCCAGCAGCGACTGCATCGGGAGAACGACTCCACTCGCCTCATGGTGCTTGGCGCGCTCGGTCTCTTCGGCGCGGCGCTGCTCTATGGAGATGGCGTGATCACGCCGGCCGTCTCGGTGCTGGGCGCGGTCGAAGGCATCGACGTGGCCACGCCGGCGCTTCGTCATCTCGTGGTGCCTCTCAGCGTCGTCGTGCTCTTCGTTCTCTTTCTGTTTCAACGCGGCGGCACCACCAAGATCGGACGCGTGTTCGGTCCGGTCATGCTCCTCTGGTTTGGAACCATCGCCTTGTTCGGCGCCATGGAGATCGCGAAGGAGCCGTCGATCCTCAAGGCGGTGAATCCCTGGTATGCGGTCCAGTTCTTCGGCAATCATGGATGGCGCGGGATATTCATCCTCGGCTCGGTGGTTCTCGCGGTCACGGGTGCCGAGGCGCTCTATGCCGACATGGGACACTTCGGTCGCCTCCCCATCCGGCTCGCCTGGGCCGTCTACGTTTTCCCTTCCCTGCTCCTCAACTATTTCGGACAGGGAGCGCTGCTGCTGCGTGATCCGACTTCGTCGTTCAACCCGTTCTACCGGCTCATACCCGGCGGCCTGATCTATCCGATGCTGATACTCGCGACCGCCGCAGCGGTGATCGCATCGCAGGCCCTCATCTCCGGCGCGTTCTCGCTCACGCACCAGGCGATGCAGCTCGGCTACTCGCCGAGGTTGACGGTGACGCACACGTCGAAACTGGAGGCGGGGCAGATCTTCATTCCGCAGGTGAATCGCGCGCTCATGGTCGGCAGCATCGCGCTCGTACTCTTCTTCCGCTCTTCGAGCGCGCTCGCGTCCGCGTACGGCATTGCCGTGACGGGCACGATGGTGATCACGACGATTCTGTTCACCCAGATCGCGCGACGGCACTGGGGGTGGAACCGCGCTCAGGGGCTGCTCTTTCTTGCCGTCTTTCTCACGATCGACGGTGCATTCCTCGTCGCGAATGTGATCAAGATCGAATCGGGCGGCTGGTTCCCGCTCGCGGCCGCGCTCGCGGTCTACGTGATGATGACCACGTGGAATCACGGTCGCCGTGCTTTGCACACGCTGCTGCGCGAGGGGAGTCTCCCGATCTCGCTCTTTCTCGATGACGTGAAGCGACGCCATCCACCTCGCGTGCCCGGTACTGCCGTGTTCATGACCTCGGACGAGAGCGGCGCACCGGTAGTGCTGTTGCATCATCTCAAGCACAACAAGGTGCTGCACGACCAGGTGGTGCTGCTCTCCGTTCTCACCGCTGACGTGCCCGAGGTTCCGGCGCAGGAGCGGGTCAACGTCGAGCCCCTTGGCGAAGGGTTCTATCGCGTGATCGCACGCTACGGATTCATGCAGCAGCCCAACGTTCCGTCGATCTTTCCGCAATGCGCGCCGCTGGGCGTGAAGCTGCGCCCCGCCGACACCTCGTATTTCCTGGGACGCGAGCAGCTCATCCCGACGGGTCGCTCGAAGATGGCGCGGTGGCGGAAGAAGTTGTTCGTCATCATGTCGCGGAACGCGCAGTCGGCCACGCAATTCTTCGGGCTCCCGCCCAATCGGGTGGTCGAGCTCGGCGCGCAGATCGAATTTTGAGGCGACCGCGCGCCGTCGCCCTCGCGGTGGTCGCTCTCCTCCTTCTCGCGTCGCGCGCGCACGCGCAGAGCGAGGATCGCTCGCCAGCGCCCCAGGATCCGCACGCAGCCCAACCGGAGCGCCCCACCGTCGCGACACACGCGGGCACCGTCGCACCAGGGTGGGTCGAGATCGAGGCCGGTGTCGAGCGCGACAACCTGCATGGCGCCCACTCGTTCTTCACGCCCACGGTGCTCAAGCTTGGCCTCGCGCCGCGCGTGCAGCTCGAGCTCGCGAGCTCGTTCGTGCATCTCTCCGGGCGAATCCCGGTCTACTCCGGAATCGGCGACGCGAGCGCGGCGCTCAAGTGGCGTGTCGTCGAGAAGGCGCCGGTGATCGGCGACTTCGCTCTGCAGCCATCCCTCAAGCTGCCGTCGGGCTCCGCGCTGCACGGCACCGGCACCGGAACGACGGATCTGGGACTGCTGCTCATCTCGAGCCACGAGCTGGGCGCGTATGCGCTCGACATCAACGTGGGCTACACGCGGCGCAGTGGCGATGGAAGCAACGCGCCGCGCGATGCGACGATGTGGACCGTGTCGAGCGGCGGACCGGTGTACAAGTCGCTCGGCTTTGCCGCGGAGGTGTTCGGCTTTCCGCGCACGACGGGACCCGCGGGCAGCGACGGAACCGTCGCGTTTCTCACGGGCCCGACCTACACGGTCGCGAAGTGGCTCGTGCTCGATGCGGGAGCGATCATCCCGGTCGCCGGGCCACAACCGCACTCGTTCTACGCGGGGCTGACCTGGAACATCGGGAAGCTGTAGCCTCAGCGGCAAGGCCGGCTTCGCGCCGATCGCGCCTCTTGCCTCTCTTGCTAAACTTCCTCGTGTGCCGTCGTTTCCATCTGCGCCGCTCGCACACGCATCCGACCGCATTTCCCGCATTCAATAACTCCGCATGACAGCTACGAACACCGGCACGCGCGCGCCCGATCTCGACACCTTCGAGCATCATTGGCAGGACGAAGCGGACGCCGCGTTTCTCTATCGCATCCTCGCCAAGGCCGAAGGCGATGCATCGAAGAGCGACGTCTACCAGCGCCTCGCGGATGTGGAAGACCGGCACCTCGAGATCTGGGGAAAGCTGCTGACGGAAGGTGGACGTCCGCCAAAGAAGTTCAGGCCGAGTGGGCGCGCGCGGCTGTTGGCGCTGCTCGGCAAGTGGTTTGGGCCCAAGCTGCTGCTCCCGATGTTGCTTGCCGAGGAGGGGCGCGAGGTGCGGGGGTATCTCACGATGCATCGGTCTACGCCCGAGGGCGTCGCCGGCCGGGGCGAGGCACTCCTGCTCGCACGCGAGTCCGCGGAGCACGCAAGCACGCTCGGGGAGATCTCCGGCAAGGGGATCGAGCCGTGGCATCGCACCGAAAGCGGTGGTTTTCTTCGCAACGTCGTCTACGGCTTCAACGATGGCCTGACGGCGAACTTCGGCCTGGTGGCGGG
>DATGDQ010000068.1:0-3887 GCA_035310785.1 Gemmatimonadaceae bacterium
GATTTCGCCGGGCTTCGCTATTGCATGGCGCAGGAATGGCGTAGACGTGTTGCGCGTGATCTCGAGGCAACACGAGTCGAGCCACTTTCTTGACACCATGTTGCGGTCAACCTACACTACTGCGAATGCCCTCTCAGGAAACCAACGTCACATCTCGCGCGCGTCCATACCTATGGTGGGGACTCGCGGTGCTTGCGCTGGCCGCCGGGTACGCGGATCTGATCCGTGGAGGCGAAACGATCGCCCCGATCCTGCTCGTGCTCGGTTATTGCGTGTTGGTGCCAATCGCCATTCTGAAGTAAGTCGTCGCACCACGTCACTACCGGCGTGCGGCAGCTTCGCGCGTGACGCGTGCGTCGATTGCCGTACTTCGTGACTTCTGGAGGCATGGGCGAATAGCTCAGTTGGTTAGAGCGCCTGCCTTACACGCAGGATGTCGGGGGTTCGAGTCCCTCTTCGCCCATTGTGCAGCATAGGGACCCTGACGGGCTGGAGCGGGGTATATCCGTTTACCGCATTGGAGGTAAGGATCGAGATGAGAATGACTTGTCAGCCGAAGCTCATGTTGGGTGTGATCGCCCTGGTCCTCGGCGCCATCGCCCCCGCTTCGTTGGTCGCCCAGTCGCGCACAACGGAAAAGCTGCCCGATGAAACCCCGCGGGCGCTCGTCGTCGCGTTCCATTCGCCCGAGAAGGGCACCGGCACCAATCTCGGCGAGCAGATCAGAACGAAGCTCCAGGCCGACATTCCGATCAAGCAGATGTACGTGATCCCCAAGCCGACCATCTGCGCCAATCTCGAGGCCTCGGGTTTCCCGTGTGACAGCATGCCCGACGCGATCACCTCGCGTCTCCTCGCCACCTCGCTCCGCGCCGATTTCTACGTCGACGGAGTCGTGACGAAGACGGGCACCGGGTACAAGGCGGATGCCCGGCTTGTGCTCGCCCGCGACAACAGCATGGTACAGCCGCTTCCCACCGCCACCGGCAACAAGCTCGGCGATATCGCGTCGCAGATCTCCAAGTCGATCCTCGATGCGCGAAAAGAGCTGCCGGACGAGCGCACCTGCGAGACGAAGCTCGCCGCAGGAGATGCAGCCGGTGCGATCACGGCTGCGCGGGCCGCGATCACAGCCTACCCGCAGTCGACGATCGGGCGGGTGTGTCTCGCCAACGCCATGGTCAAGCAGAATGCACCCGGCGACTCGATCATCGCCGTCGCCTCCAAGGTGACCGAGATCGATCCTCGCAGTCGTCCGGCGCTCATCATGCTCGGCGACGCCTATGCGGCCAAGAAGGATCTCAACAAGGCCGTCGAGAATTGGACGAAGCTGATTGCGGCGTATCCGAAAGATGTGCAGCTCGTGTCCACGGTGGTGAACAAGATTGGACAGAGCGGCGAGGCCGCTGCCGCGAAGCCGATCATCGTCGCCGCCGTCGATTCCAACCCGGGCGACCCCGACCTCGTGCATCTCAAGTGGTTGATCCTGCTCGCCACCAAGGACTGCGCCGGCGCGACCGCCGCGGGCGAGCAGATGGTCAAGACGGACACCGCGTCCGCGGACACGACCTACTACCTCAGACAGGCCGCGTGCTACGCCTCGGAGAACGATCCGCAGAAGGCGTCGGCGACGGCGGCTCAGGGCGTCGCGAAGTTCAAGAACAACGCGGGGCTCTGGTCGCTCTACGCGCAGACGCTGCGTCTGGCGGGGCAGCTCCCGCAGTCGCTCGCGGCGGCGCAGACGGCCGTCAAGCTCGATCCGAAGACGGAGCATGGATATCTTCGCATCGCGCAGGCACAGATCGATCTCAATCAACCGGATAGTGCGATCGCGACGTTGAAACAGGCGGTGGCCGCCGGGGAGGACAAAGCCACGGTCGGCCAGTTCCTCCTCGTGGTCGGCAACAAGGCCTACAAGGACGCGAGCGCGCTGCAACCAAAGAGCAAGGCTGACACCACGGCCACGAGGGCCGCGTTTCAGCATGCAGTGACCGTTCTCTCGGCAGCGGACAGCATTTCTCCGGTGCCCGCCACGAAGTTCGTGCTCGGTGTGTCGGCGTTCAAAGCCGGCGACCTGGCGATTCGTGAGAATCAGTCCGCCAAGCAGTGCGACCTCGCGAAGGAGGCTCAGGCCTCGTTCCTCACCGCGCAGATCAACATCGCGGCAGGCGGCTCGATCGACGCGAAGACGGCGCAACAGCTTCTCTCTGCGCTGGAGCAATACCGGCCGGCGGTCGAGGGCCAGGTGAAGAAGTTCTGCAAATAGCACGCGTGCCGTGATGGTCTGCACGAAGGGCTCGCCAGTGGCGGGCCCTTCGTCGTTACGAGACTGCGAGCGAAGCGGCCAGCCGCCCCTGATGGTAAAATCCTCCCATGATTTCGCTTCCACCGGACGCGTATCACACCCCCGTGCTCGCGGCGGAAGTCGCGTCGCTGCTCGCGGGGGCTCACACGGTGCTCGACGGCACACTGGGAGGCGGTGGCCACACGCAGCTGCTGCTGCGTCAGGGAGCCAGCGTCGTCGCGATCGACCGCGATCCACGCGCAATCTCCGAGGCGCGGGCCAGGCTCGCGGACTTCGAGCGCACGGGACGATTCCGCCCCTTTCTCGGGAACTTCGCGGACATCGACGCCATCGACGCGCTTCGCGGCGAGACGTTCGATGGTGTGCTCCTCGACCTCGGTGTTTCGTCCCATCAGCTCGACGATCGGGAGCGCGGATTCTCCTTCAGGGAGGGTGCACCGCTCGACATGCGAATGGGCATCGACGCGCACCAGAGCGCGGCCGAGCTGCTCAACGAGGCGCCGGATCAGCAGCTCATGCATCTCTTTCGCGAATATGCGGATGAGCGGAAGGCGCCGCGTCTCGCGCGCGAGATCGTGAAACGACGCGCCACCGTTCCGTTCGCGACGAGCGATCATCTCGTGAATGCCATTCGTGGAGCGTTGGGTCCTCGCAGCGGCCCCGGAGACTTCGCGCGGATCTTCCAGGCGATTCGGATAGAGGTGAACGACGAGCTGGGGGCTCTCCAGCGCGCGCTTCCCGCACTGCGCGAACGGCTGATGCCGGGCGGCACCATGGTGGTGATCGCGTATCACTCGGGCGAAGACCGCGTCGTGAAGCACGCCTTCCGTGACTGGAGCAATCCGTGTACGTGTCCGCCGCGCCAGCCCGTGTGCGTCTGCGGCGCGGTGGCGCTCGGGCAGAATGTGCATCGGAAGGCGATCACCGCCGGCGAGCACGAGCTCGCGGCCAACCCTCGCGCGCGCAGTGCGCGCCTCCGGGCGTGGCGGCGCGCCGCGTAGCAGCGCGGGCGCGCGGCCGCGCCTGGGTAGCGCTCGCACTGCTCGGATTCGTGCTCGTGGGTGCGGGCGTGATCTGGCGACGCGCCCAGGGACACGCGCAGGCGAAGACGCTCCTCGCGCTCGAGCAGCAACGGCTTCAGCTGCAGTCGCAGCGCGCGCAGCTCCGCGGTGAGATCCGCGATCTCGTGAGCCGCAGTGCCTTGCAGTCCGTCGTCGAGAAGCGTCTCGACATGCACGTACCGAACGATTCGCAGCTCGTGATCCTCACGCGCGCGCAACGTTCCGCTGCGATGACTCCCTGATGGCGACATTTCCGATGTGGCGCCCGCCGCGCTTGCAGCTCGTGCAGGGATCGCTCGCCCTCTTCGCGCTCGCGCTCGTGGTACGCGCCGCGCAGGTGCAGCTCCTCCAGGCCGATGCGTGGCGGCATCGCGCGCAGCGACAGCAGTTCGCCGCCGCCGACGTGCCCGCGCCGCGCGGCAATATCTTCGATGTGAGCGGCGTGCCACTGGCGCAGAGCCGTCCGACCACGCGCCTGCGCGTTGCGCCGAAGGAGCTCAAGGATCGCGCGGCCACGGCGC
>DATGDQ010000069.1:0-3353 GCA_035310785.1 Gemmatimonadaceae bacterium
AGCAGGCGGAGTGCCAGCTGAGCGTCATCCCGTGTGAGCGAAGCGCGTACGTTGCCGAGCAGCATGCGTCCCCCTGAGTATTGAATTTCAATACACCGCGATCGCACTCGTGGTTCGCCCCTTCCTGGGTGACGACTACACGAGGCTCGCGTTACTCGGGGAGTTCTTAACGCAAGAGCGCTGCCGGTAAGGGGCGGGTTGGAGAGTTCGCCACCGCGGTTCCGATCCGCAGAATCAACGTCGCAACGCGCGACAGCTTGTCGTAGTCGATTTTGTCCGGTGAGTCGGTCACTTTGTGATAATCAGCGTGCAGCCCCGTCGTGAAGAACACGATCGGAATGCCGCGCTTCGCATAATTGTAGTGATCGCTCCGATAATACAACTGTTCCGGATGCGTCGGCGCATCCCAGTCGCGATTGATCAGGAACGGCCGGCTCGAGGCGCTGTTCACCGAGTCCGCGATCGTGCCCAGCACGCTGCTCTGCCCATTGGGCGCCGATCGCGGTCCAATGAAGTAGAGTGAATCGGGATCGTTGCGTCCGATCATGTCGATGTTGAGCTGCGCGACGATGGAATCGAGCGGCACCGTGGGATGTGACGTGAACCACTCGGAGCCGAAGAGTCCGAGCTCCTCACCCGTATGCCACACGAAGAGCAACGAGCGTTTGGTGTGCGGTGCGTCCTTCGCGCGCTTCGCCATCTCGATCAGCGAAACGGTCCCCGATCCGTCGTCGTCCGCACCGTTCGCGATCGAGTCGCCATTCTCGGGCGGCAGGATCCCGATGTGATCGAGATGCGCGCCGAACGCGACGTACGTGTGCGCGAGGGCCGAGTCCGAGCCCGGAATGACCGCGACCACGTTGTACGTCGACACGCCGTCCTGCACGAGATCCACCTTCCCGGTGAACGAGCGGCCGTCGAGCGCACGCGGGCGATCGTTGCGTGGCCACCCGACTGGAAGGAGCGCGGCGGCATCCTTCGTGGTGCCGAACAGCACCATGGGCAGCACACGCGGACCATCGAGCGCGGGCTGCAGTCGCAGCGACGAATCGGTGAGTCCCGCCGCGAGCGCGGGAAGCTCGTTGGCCTGTCGACCGGTGAAGAGGACGATCACCGCGGCGGGGCGCCGTTCCATGATCGCGCTGAGCCGGTCGCCGAGCGCGCGCGGGTCGTGCAGCGTGGCCCTGTGCGCCGAGTCCAGTCCGGGCGGCGCATCGTTCACGAACACCACGACCTTGTCCGCAAGCGAGAGTCCCGCCAGATCGTTGCGTCCATACCCCGACATCGCGATGCCGTAACCCGCGAACACGAGGTCGCCCGCGGCCTCGAGCACCGGAAGCGGCAGCCCCTCCCCGAGGGACGGTACCGGGATGAGATGCGAGCCAAATGGAAGCGACGTCCGGCCAGTCGGTGACTTGACGATGAATTGGGCCGAGCGCACGAAGGTGCGGGAGAGCGGCACGCGCTGCAGATACCCGCCGCTGTCGCCGGCAGGCGCGATGCCGGCAGTCTCGAGCTTCGCCGCAATGAACCGTGCGGCGCGTGCCGCATTCGGCGTCTCGGCGCTGCGGCCGAGCATCGAGTCGTTCGCGAACGCATACAGGTCGCGGCGCAGATCCTCCTCCAGCGTCGGCTCGACCTTGCGTGCCGGCGCGGGAGGAACCTCGGTTCGTGGCGGCGAGGAACAAGCGGCAACCACGACGAGCAGCAGCACCGCGCTGCGACCCATGTGTGACTCCGATGGTGAGGGATGCGCCGCAGAGGGCGGCTTCGTTGCGTACAGGCTAACGCGTCACGGGCGCCGCGGCAACTTGGGCTTTCCCTTTGCGTCCCGAGCCAGTCATCTTCCGATACAGTGGCGTCCAGCCGGAACCACGATCCTGACATGGGTATCATTCATCATCATGCTGTACATCTGCATTCCTGCGTTCAACGAGGCGCAGACCGTTGGGCTGCTGCTGTGGCGTATTCGAACCGTGTTCGAGGCGCACCCGCGCGAGTACGAGATCATCGCACTCGACGACGGGAGCACCGACGGCACGGAGGAGACGCTGCGCCGGTACGAAAAGGTGCTCCCGCTCACAGTGCTCCGGAATGACACGCGGCGCGGCTTCGGCGCCGCGCTCGATACGCTCGCGCGCGCGGCCGCGAAAGCAACGCGCTATCCCAGACGCGACGCGATGATCATCATGCAGGGCGATCTCACCGACCGCCCCGAAGATCTTCCCGAGCTCGCCAAGCGTTTCGATGGTGGCGTGGATTGCGTGGTCGCAGAGGCCGGCCCGGCGGCGGCGACGGCACCAAGGGAGATTCGCCGCCTGCGGCGCATCGCGCCCTGGCTCATGCGTCGCTACGTGCGCGTAGACGGCGTCTCCGACCCGCTCGGCACGCTCCGCCTGTATCGCATTGCCGTCGTTCGCGACGTGATCAAGCAGGCGGGCGACGAGCCCATCGTATCGAGCGCCGGATGGGCCGCCAATGTCGAGCTGCTGATGAAGGCGGCGAAGTTCTGTCGCCGTCTCGAGACGGTGCCACTCGCGCCGCGCTACGATCTTCGCCCGCGAGCCACGCGTGTTCGCTGGTTCCCCGAGGCGGTCGCACTATACCGCTTCGGCGTCGCGCACCGTTCGCTTCGCACACCGGTCACGACGTGACGCTCCGCGCGCGGTCCTTCCGCGCAATCGGGATCATCGCAGTGCTCTCGATGGCAGCAACGGCGGCTCGTGCGCAACAGGACACGCCCGCCTCACCGATGACGGAAAGCGCTCCGCCCGCCGCGGTGGCACGTCCGTACGGCATCGGCGAGAAGCTGGTGTACGATCTCGCGGTCGGGGGCGCGAAGGTCGGATCGGGGAGCATGACCATCGTCGACAGCGAGTCGATCAACGGACACGACACCTTTCACTCCGTCTTCGAGATCAAGGGCGGCTTCCTGTTCTTCAAGGTGAACGATCGCCTGGAAAGCTGGTTCGAGCCGAACAGCGCGACTTCACACCGGTTCTATCAGCTGCTCAACGAGGGGAGCTACCACAAGGATCGCTACTTCGAGATCTATCCGGAGCGCGCCATGCTCCATCAGCGCGGCTTCGAGGAGAAGGAGAGTGTTCCCGAGCCGCTCGACGACGCCTCGTTCTTCTACTTCGTTCGCACCGTGCCGCTGAATGTGGGCGAGACCTACACGTATACCCGCTACTTTCGTCCGGACAAGAATCCGGTCATCGTGAAGGTGCTGCGCCGCGAGAAGGTGAAGGTGGACGCGGGCACCTTCAACACGATCGTTCTGCAGCCCATCATCAAGTCGGGCGGGCTCTTCGCCGAAGGGGGCGAGGCACTCATCTGGGTGACGGATGACA
>DATGDQ010000070.1:0-14377 GCA_035310785.1 Gemmatimonadaceae bacterium
TCTCGCGCCCCGCATCCTTTGCGGTGTATGCGAGCTCGTGACCGTCGGGCGCCCAGGCGTACCCCTCGCTCCCTCCGAATGGCCCGGGCGGCACATCGTAGGGCGCCCCTGGCGTGAGTTCGAGCAGGCCGCTGCCGTCCGCGCCCACCACGAACAGGTGCGCGCGCGTGCCGTCGTCCCACGCATTCCAGTGCCGATACATCAACTCATCGGCGACGTGCGCCTTCACGGGATTCGAGTCCGCGGCCTTCTGACGAGCGAGGTTGCACGCGTCGTCCGTGCACGACGGAAACACGCGCGACGTGAACGCGATCCTGTCGCCACTCGGCGACCACACCGGACCCGTTGCGCCGCCTGCCAGCGTGGTGAGCTGCTTCCGCGCTCCACCAACCTGATCGGCGACCCAGAGCTGATTGCCGGCGATGTAGGCGACGCGCTTGCCGTCGGGCGACCACCGTGCCTGGCTCGCGCTCGTGGAGGCGTCCGGGAACGCCGTTGCGATGCCACCGCTGGCAGGGACCTTGAACGTGAGCGTCGACCGGCTGTTCGTCCCCAGGCTCGTCGTCCGCACGGCATAGAGCACCGCCGAACCGCTCGGTGCCATCTGCGGATCCGAAACGGCCTTCACCGATTCGAAGCTGTTGATGTCGACGGGCTGCTGCGTCGGCGCCTTGTCCTGCGCGGCGAGCGGCACGCCGAGGACGGCGAAGATGGTGAGTGCCGGAAGCATGTGGCGGACGGCAATGTTGGGCATCAATGGATCCTGTCGATGAGTCGGAAGCGAAGGCGCGCGGCGACGTTTCGGCCTCAAAAGTGGCGTGGGGAGACCGCTGCCGAAAGCGCCCGCACACGGTGGCCACGGTTGCCGCGGTCCCGCGGCGTGCGTCTTTCAGTGGTACACCCTGAGCCACGACATGCATCCACGCCGGAGTGATTGGCCATGAGCCAGGCTGCTGAGCGTAAGCGCCCCGATCCATATGCGGACGAGGATACCCTCGTGCGCCGCAAGCGCGGAGTGACCCTCGGCGCCTACGAGGGACTCACCATCGGGGCTCTCGCATGTCTCGTCACGGGCATGTTCTTTCTCGGGGTCGACAGCAGCGCCCAGAAGATCGTAGCGGTCGTCGCCTTCGCCATTGCGGCGACGTTCATCGTGACGATGACGCGGCGGAAGAGCCGCTGGGTCGAACCGGACCGCACGCGGCTGCTCGTTGCGGCGTGGCTGGTCACATCAGAAGTGTGCTGGGTCGCGATGCTCGTCGTGCTTTTTCTGCCGACGTACCTGCTGTGGGAGCTGGGCCCCATCTACGCGACGGCGATCGGTGCCGTGGCCGTGATCGTGACGGCCGCGGGTACCATGATGCACTCCATGTTCTACGGCCGCGACTGGGCCAGCCGAAAGGGCCGCGCGAAGTAGCTACTCGCTCGGCGGATGCAGCCAGACGAGCAGCACCCCGACCATCCGATAGCTCACACCGTACAGCTCGCGCGCTGCGGGGCCGACGCGCACCCGCGCCGAATCGATGCGCGAGGGCGCGAGCGTATCGAGAGGTGGATCGAGCACGACGCGCTGTCCGTTGTAGGTGCCGGATCCCTTCTTCTCTCCATCGATCACCACGAGCACCTTGTCCCCGCGCGCGAGCAGCGGTGGCTCGGGTGCGGCGTCTGCGACTCCGCCGAGATCGGGTGCGAGCTCCGTTGGATTTGCGGCGTGATGGTGGCAGCCCGCGGTCAGCATGACGGCGAGCGAGAGCGCACATCCGCGCGCGATGCGGTTTATTTCCGAGCACATGATCCGGCACACCTCTTCCGGCAGGAATCGTTCACGCGAACTGTCGCCCTCGATTGCGCACTGCGCAATAACCACGCTGCGAGCGTTTTGCCTGGCGCTCTCGCTCGGCACGGCGCTTACCCCCTGCACCGCCGGCGCCCAAGCCGTGCCGGGAACGCAGGTCACGGGCGACAACGATGCGCTCGACATCTGGCTTCCGCAGAAGGAGCGGCCGGATGGCGAGTATACGAATGGCCTGCGCGTCTCTGTTTCCCGGAGCATGGCCCCGCTCTGGGGAAGGCTCCTTCGCTCCGCGGCACCGTGCACTGGACGTGAAGGCGCCGAGCAGCGCTGTCTCACGACCGAGCTCGCTATCGGGCAGCAGATGTACACGCCCGAGCCGCTGAGCCATCGAGCGGTCGACTCGACGGGTCGTCACACCATCATTTCTGCTCCCATTCCCGGTGATCGCGCATTCGCCGGCTGGTTGCACGCCGATGCGACGGCGAACGTCATCTCGGATAAGAGGCTGACGTCGTTCGCGCTCCTCGCGGGCATCACCGGTACGGCGTCCGGAGCAGAGGCGGTGCAACGAGGGTTTCATCACCTCATCTCGCAGACCGATCCGCCCGGCTGGCGCTACCAGCTGGGATTCCGCCCCGCCGCAAATCTCTCGTACACGGACCATCTGCGCGCGACGCTCGCCGCGTCCCACGGTCGCGAGATCGTGGATGTCGTCCCATCGTGGAACGCGCAGCTCGGCAACGCACGCACGAGCGCGTTCGGCGACGTCGTTGCGCGTCTCGGCTACCATCTCCCGCACCCGTGGAGCCTCGCGGCACGTCAGCGTGCGGGTGCACGCGACTTCGGCATCTGGGTCTACGCAGGCGTACGCGAATCGCTCGTCGCCTACGATCAGCTGCTCGATCGGAGCTTCATCAAGAACGACACGACGTTTTCCGTCGAGCGCATCCCGTGGGTGAACAGCTATCGGTTCGGCATCGGAATGAGGCGCCACTCACTCACCATCACGTTCGGCGGAACGCACGATGGGAAGGAGTACAGAACGGAAGAGGTCCCCAATCACTCGTACGGCACGATCATCGTGACCGTGGACCGCGGGATCGAGCGCTAGCGCCGGAGCAGCTACAACAGCCTGCTGCCGCGCCAGGTGAGCGACCACTCGCGTGTTTGTCCGGGCTCGAGCCAATTCGCGCTGCGCCACTGCCCGAGCGCCTCCGTGAGCGAGTCCGGCGCTCCGATGCACGGCTCGAACGCGAGATTGTAGTAGCCCTTGCCACGCGAGAACGGCGACCACCCGCCCCGATTGAGCCAGAGCCCGAAGTGGGTCACGTTCGCCGTGTCGAAGGACACCTCGAGGCGCGAGCTCGCCTCCTCGATGGCCGCGCGCCCGGTTCCCATGTCGACGAACAGCTTGCACGCGTACTTGCGGGCGACCTGATCCGGGAGGCGAAAATCGTGATTCTTTCCCGCCGCCACCGCGCGCGGCCACCGATGCTCGGCGCCTGGCCCCCCGAGCTCGATCCCGTGCTGAGCCCACACACGCACGCGCGCGCCCTCGGGGAACTCCAGCTTCGTGTTCTTCGTGAGTGGCAGCAATGGATGTGCGGACCACAGGAAGGGCAGCCTGTCCAATCCGTCGTTCGTCACGGCATAGTGCATCTCGACGCGGTCCGTGGTCACGTAGATCGCGCGCGCAAACCGATACGGCATTCGCTTCCCCACCCAGCCGCACACGGCGTACGTTCCGTCGTCCATCGTTCTGAGCTCGAAGGTCGTCGACTGGGACCAGAGCTCGCCATGGTCGGGGAGCGCGAGCCCGCTGTACGCATTGGGAAGGGAGAGCGCGGCGTAACGTCCGGAAATCGCAGGCAGCGTGCACGCGGCAACCGTCGGGAAACACTCGTCGTAGCCGCCCGAGTCCGCCGTCTCGACGTACGACGCGCCGTCGATCGGTGCCTGGTGTGCGATGACGTCGCTGGTCCAGAGCCACTCGCGCCCCGCCATCTCCATGCTCGCGATCTTCCCGCCGAGCGCGGGAATGATGACGACGCGCGTGGTGCCGGCGCGAAGCTCGGCGGACCCGAATGTCGGACGCGCTGCCGCGGTCACGTGCGCGTGGTCATGAGGCCGTAGTCGGGCGATCGGCGGTCATGCGATGGATGCGGGGTCGATGCCTCGTGTGGCGAAGATGCGCGCGACCGTGTCGCCGATCTTGTTATTGGGCGTGCTCGCACCAGCAGTGAGTCCGACGCGCACGCTGCCCGGCTGCGACAACCAATCGGAAGACACTTCCTCCGCGCGGCCGATCGGCTTGTGCCGGATCGTGCCGGACTCTGGATCGATGGCACCGGCATCCTCGATGTGGTACGTCGTCACGTGCTCGGCGCAGATCGCCGCGAGCGAGATCGTGTTGCTCGAGTTGTAGCCACCCACCACCACCATCACGTCCAGCGGCTGCGCGAGCAGCTCCTTCACAGCGTCCTGGCGATCCTGCGTCGCGCTGCAGATCGTGTCGAACGAGCGAAAGTCCGTGGCGCGGGCCTCGGCGCCACGAGCACGCTCGATCGCGTTGCCCACCTCCTCGCCGATCGCGAGCGACTCGCGCGCCAGCATCGTCGTCTGGTTGGCGACGCCGATGCGACGGAGATGCAGATCGGGATCGAATCCGGTCGAGACGGCGGGAGCGAATCGCTCGAGAAACTCGTCGCGATTCCCACGCCCTTCGATGTACTCGCACACGATGCGCGCCTCCGTCATGTCGCGTACCACGATCCAGTGCGACCCCGGATACTTTTCCGCCTGCGATGCCGTCGCGCGGGTCTCCTCGTGGTAGTGCTTGCCGTGGATGAGGGACGTCAGTCCGTCGCGGGCATAGGCTTCCACGCGCTTCCACACGTTGAGCACGGAGCCGCAGGTCGTGTCGACCAGGACGCAGCCCGACTCGCGAAGCGTTTGAAAATCCCTCATCGGAACGCCGAACGCGGGGAGGATGACGACGTCCTGCGGCGTGATCTGCGAGTAGTCGAAGCCGGCGGAGGACGGGATCAGGATCTCGATCCCCATCTCACGCAGGCGCGAGTTGACGTGCGGATTGTGAATGATCTCGCCAACCAGCAGGATGCGGCGGTCCGGGAACTTCGTGCGGGTTTGGTAGGCGTACTCGACCGCGCGCTCGACGCCGTAGCAGAACCCGAACTCACGCGCCAGGCGCACCGTCGTATCGCCGGCCGTGAGCTCGTAACTCCTTGTCTGAAGCAGATCTACGAGTCGGCCGGAGTAGTCGGTCGCGAGCGTCCCCTGGACGTCCGCCTTGAGTCCGAAGCCCTTCCGGAAGTACATCGCGCTCTCGTTCGCCGCCATGGTCGATAATGTAGCCGTTGGTCGGTGGCTCCGGTACGCGGCTTCAGCGTGCGGGCTACGGTATCCGTACGGGCGGAAGTGATCGGCGGCCGTCCCATTCGGCGCTTAAATTTTCGGGAGAATGACGCCCGATCCGCCAGACACCGCACCGCTCCTTCGCCCGGCGCCCATCGCGAAGGGTGAGGCGATCGGCATCGTGGCGCCTTCCTACGCGCCCCGGCCCGGCTGGCTGCTGCGTGGAGTGAAGGCACTCGAGCACGCGGGTTACAACGTGGTGCTCGATCCCGAGATCGGCACCAACCGGCGATTCAAGCGCGTGGAAGATGAGCGACGCGCCGAGAATTTCATGGGCGTCTGGCTGGACCCCAGGGTGAAGGCGGTGATCGGTGGTACCGGCGGCTACGGTGCGGTACGCATGCTCCCGTATCTCGAGCCGGAGGTGTTCCGGCGAAACCCCAAGATCTTCGTCGGCTACTCGGACATCACGGCGCTGCACCTGTGGATGATGCGCCGCTCGGGACTCCGCACGTTTCACGGCCCCACGGTCGACGACCTCATTCCGAGCACGCGCGATCCGACCATGGCGTCGCTGCTCACGGCGATCTCCACTCCCCGGCCGACCACGCGCATCGGGCGCGGAATCGCGCGCGTAGTGCGTCCGGGCCGAGCCGCGGGTCGGCTCATTGGCGGCAATCTCTCGCTGGTGCAGCAGACCATCGGCACGCCATACGAGGTGGATACGCGCGACTCGATCCTGTTTCTGGAGGAGACACGCGATCCGATGAGCGTGCTCGATGAGCGGCTCGTGCATCTGCGAGCGGCGGGGCTGCTGCGTGCCGTTCGCGGCGTGATCATCGGCAAGCTGTCGATCGACAGGAGCGAAGAGGATGAGTTCGAGAACTTCCTGCTCGACCTGCTGTCGGACCTGGACGTTCCGGTGCTCACCGATTTCCCTGCGGGGCACGAGATGCCGAATCTGACGATTCCCATCGGGACGGATGTGGAGCTCGTTGCGGAAGAGACGACCGGGTGGATCACCTATCGCGAGGATGCGTTGTCGGGCGGAGAGAGTCAGGCGTGATAGAAGTATTCGTCGGTGACATCACGACGCTCGAAGTCGACGCCATCGTGAACGCCGCGAACCGGTCGCTCGCGGGAGGGGGTGGTGTGGACGGCGCCATCCACGCCGCGGCCGGGCCCGAGCTGGTGAAGGCGAGTCGCGCGCTGGGGCCGATCGAAACGGGAAGCGCGGTGATCACGCCCGGATTCAGGTTGTCCGCGCGCTACGTCATTCATGCGGTGGGGCCGATCTGGAAGGGCGGCACGCAGGGCGAGGCGGAGCTGCTCGAGCGCGCGTACGAGACGAGCTTCGAGCTCGCGCTCGACGCCGCCGACGTGCGATCGATCGCGTTCCCCGCGATTTCCGCCGGCGTGTACGGCTATCCCAAGGAGAGCGCGATCGAGATTGCGGTGCGCGTGATGCGACGACACGAGCCGAAATTCAGGAGCATCGTCGCATGCGCGTACGACGAGCGGACGGGCATGCTCTACCGGCGAGAGCTGTCGGTGCGGCCGAAGTAGCTGCGCTCCGGCTCTGGCTCCGGCAGGGCGACTCGCGCGCCGGAATGGCCGGCGAGGGGATCGTCCTTTCAGGCGGGTGGAAAATACACTAATCTCGTGCACGGAGCATTTGGCGCCGAAGCACGCACTCGACGCTCCTCAATGCACTTTTGGACCCGGGAGAGACCGTGCGTCTGGCCGAATTCATAGCATCGAGCACGGAGTCCATTCTCGTCGAGTGGGTCGCGTTTGCAAGAGCGTGCGCACCAGCCGCAATGCAGATGGACGAGGAGGCACTTCGCGATCACGCGCTCGCGATGTTGCGAACGATCGTGGCCGATTTGCGCACGGCGCAGACGGCCCTCGAGCAATCCGAAAAGTCCAAGGGGAAAGCCGACTCCACGGCTTCCGACCCGGACACCGCTGCGGAAGACCATGGTGCCGATCGTGCCTGGAGCGGATTCACCGTCGGCGAGATGGTCTCCGAGTATCGCGCGCTGCGTGCCTCCGTCATCCGGCTGTGGATCAAGGCATCCGGCACGCTTACGGGCGCGGATCTCGACGACCTCGTTCGGTTCAACGAGGCCATCGACCAGGCGATCGCGGAGTCGACCACGCGATACACCCAGAATCTCGATTACTCGAAGGAGATGTTTCTCGCGGTGCTCGGACACGATCTTCGCACCCCGCTCGGCGCCGTGCTCATGTCGGCGCAATTCATGCTCGATTCGGGCGGACTCGTCGAGCCGAATCTCACTCTCACCGCCCGCATCGCCCGTAGCACGCGCCGCATGAACCAGATGGTCGAGGACCTGCTCGACTTCACGCGCAGTCAGTTGGGCTCCGGCGTTCCCATCGTGCGTGCGCCGATGGACATGGGGAAGGTGGTTCGCCAGGCTGTGGACGAGATGGAAGCCGCGCAACCGGACGCGCGATTCGAAACGAGCACGGACGGCGACCTGTGCGGCCCATGGGATGAAGCGCGCATGAGTCAGGTGCTGACGAATCTTCTCGGCAATGCGGCCCAGCACGGAGCCGCGGACAAGCCGATAAGCGTCCGATCGCACGGAGAGGACAAGGACGTCGTGGTGGTCGTGCACAACTTCGGGAGGGCCATCCCCGAGTCGGAGATCTACGGAATCTTCAGTCCCTTCAAGCGGCTCAAGGCGGGCGTGCCGGCCGAGCGCGACTCGAGCAACCTGGGACTCGGGCTGTTCATCGCGGATCGCATCGTCAAAGCGCACAGCGGAACGATCGACGTCAAGTCGTCAGCTGATGCGGGAACATTCTTCACCATTCGCCTTCCGCGCGACGCTACAACGCCGACCGCGCCTCTTCGGTCGACATCACGTACGGATCGACGAGCGACCTGAAGTCCGGCGGCAGCGTCGTCTTCTGCATCGCGATGTTCACGCACACGAGTACGAGATACGCTGCACCAATGAGCGTTTTCCGATCGGCGCGCAGCAGGTCGACGTTCAGCGTCACCGATGTCCGACCGATATTGCTGAAGTAGGCGACGATCGTGATCTCATCGTCCAGCCGCGCGGGCGAGAAATAGTCGATGTGCATGACCTTTCGCGGCAGCCAGACCTTGTATTCGGCGTGGAGCACGCTGAGTGGCTTGCCGAGAGATCGGTACAGGTCGGTCTCGGCCACATCGAGATAGCGCGTGTAGGAGCCGTAGCGGGCGATGCCGGCGAGGTCGATATCCTCCCAGCGCACATGCTCCGTGGTGACAAACGGGGTCTTGGCAGGCATGCGGGGAATCTACCCCTGGCCGGCGCAGCCTGCGAGAATTCAGGGACGCGAGCGGAACTTTCACTCTCGCAGCGGCCTTGAGAACGCACGGCGCAATCGCGCCCGGCACCACCACCTTCCTGGGAGCGTCACGCATGTCCGAGCGCAGCGACGCGATCAAGCCGATCGCGATCTACCACGAGCACCCGGACTGGTTCCGCCCGCTCTTCGCGGAGCTCGATCGCCGCTCCGTGCCGTACGAGCGACTCGACGCCGCGTCGCACACGTACGACCCGTCCGAGACCTCGGTTCCGTGGTCGCTCGTATTCAATCGCACGTCGCCGTCTGCATATCTGCGCGGACATGGCCAGGCGACGTTCTACACACTCGATTGGCTGCGCCACCTCGACCGAATTGGCGTGCCAGTGGTGAACGGCGCCAAGCCGTACACGGTCGAGATCTCCAAGGCCATGCAGCTCGAGATTCTGCGCGAGCTCGGGCTGCCATATCCGCGCGCGCGCGTGATCAATCACGCGAGCATGGCGCCGCGCGCAGCGCGGGGACTTCGCTTTCCAGTGCTCGTGAAGGCGAACATCGGCGGCAGCGGCGCGGGCATCACCGGCTTCGCGAGCGAGGAGTCGCTCGCCCTCGCGGCCGCGGAGGGCACGATCGATCTCGGTATCGACAACGTGGCGCTCGTGCAGGAGCAGGCGCCGATGCAGGATGCGCACATCACGCGGGTCGAGGTGCTCGGCGGAAAGTTCCTCTACGCGATCGACGTCTATCCCGATGCCGGCTCGTTCAATCTCTGCCCTGCGGACGTATGCCAGACGACGGACGGGCGCGAGCTCGTGCGCGGCGCGTGTGCGCTGGATCTCGCCAAGAACGGCATGCGCGTCGAGGCGGCGCACCCGCCGCGGGAGATCATCTCGCAGGTCGAGCGGATTGCGGCTCGCATTGGTCTCGACATCGGGGGAATCGAGTACCTCGTGGACGCGCGCGACGGGAAGCACTACTTCTACGACGTGAACGCGCTCTCGAACTTCGTCGCGGACGCGGTGAACGTGGTCGGCTTCGATCCCTTCGCCCGGCTCGCGGACTACCTCGAGGAGCGCGCAGGCCTTCGCGGCACGCTGGTGGGCGCGGCCTGATGCGATATGGCTACTGGATGCCGGTGTTCGGCGGCTGGCTGCGCAACGTCGCGGACGAACAGATGGAGGCGAGCTGGGACTACACGAAGAGGCTCGCGATTCGAAGCGAGGCGATCGGCTACGATCTGACTCTCGTGGCCGAGCTCTTTCTCAACGACATCAAGGGCATCGATGCTCCATCGCTGGATGCGTGGTCGACGGCCGCGGCGCTCGCGGCGGTGACCAGTCGGCTCGAGCTCATGGTCGCCGTCCGCCCCACTTTTCATCTCCCGGCGATCTTCGCGAAGCAGGCCGCGAACATCGATCAGATCTCGAACGGACGTCTGTCGCTCAATCTGGTATCGAGCTGGTGGAAGGATGAGGCGCGACGATTCGGCGTGCGCTTCGACGAGCACGACGATCGCTACGCGCGCACGGAGGAATGGCTGGGCATCGTGGACGGTGCGTGGCGCGATCATCAGCTCTCGCACGAGGGCAAGTACTACACGGTGGACGAAACGATCGTCGAGCCGAAGCCCGTGGCGCGCGGCTCGCGGAGACGGCCGACGGTGTGGGCCGGCGGCGAGTCCGAAGCTGCGAAGACGCTGATCGCCCGCGACTGCGATGCGTACGTCATGCACGGCGATCCGCCGGAGCGGATCGCGCCCAAGGTCGCCGATCTGCGAAAGCGCCGCGAGGGATTCGGCGGACCGCCGATGCAGTACGGGATGGCGGCGTACGCAATCGTGCGCGACAGCGATGCCGAAGTGAAGAGGGAGATCGATCGCATCACGAATGTCGCGGAGGGGACGCCTGGCTACGGCAACTATCGCGACTGGATTGCGAACACCAAGCTCGAGCAGCAGGTGTCGCTCGAGGATTACTCGGTCTCGAATCGCGGCTTGCGGGCGGGGCTCGTGGGCACGCCGGAGAAGGTGGCCGAGCGCGTGCGCGAGTTCGAGGCGGTGGGCGTGGACCTGTTGCTGCTGCAGTGCAGCCCGCAGCGCGAAGAGATGGAGAGATTTGCCGAACAGGTGATGCCGCTGGTCACGGCGCCGGCCTGACGGGAACAGGGGACAGCCGACCGTTTATATTTCATTGTCCCGTAGCCGTGGGTGGTTCGTGCCCCATTCGCTTTCTCGCCGTACCTTCCTCAAGTCGTCGGCTCTCGCGGTCGCCGCGTTGGCCGCGTCTGCCGGCGCCGCGGCCGCGACTCCGCTTCTCGGTGGGCCGGATAACGAGCCCGACGAGGAAGTGAAGAAGGTGCTGCGCGAGAAATTCGGCGCGCGCACGATTCGTGAGGGGCATGTCACACTCGACGTGCCCGATGTCGCTCCCGACAGCCGTGAGGTTCCGCTCCTCATCGAGAGCGATCTGCCGATGACTGCCGATGATTACGTGAAGGGGATCCACGTCATCGTCGATCACAACCCCGACATCTATCTCGCGGGATTCAACTTCACGGCGGCGATCGGTGCCGCTACGCTCGACACGCGCATCAAGATGCGCCGGAGCTCGCACATCCGAATCATTGCGGAAACGAGCAAGGGCGAGCTCTGGAGCACGTCGCGATTCGTCTACACCTCGCTCAATGGGTGCGTCTGATGCGCGACGACATCGGCCAGGGCAAGATCATCCTTCCTGCGAAGATCACGCGCAATGCCGTGATCAACATCCGGGCGCTCCTCTCGCATCCGATGCTCACGGGGATGAGCCGCGATCAGGCCGGTATTCCCATTCCCGCCTACTTCGTTAACCAGGTGGAGATTACGTACGGCGGGGAGCGCGTGGCGCAGTTCGAGTGGACGTCGGGGATCAGCCGCGATCCGTTCGTCGGCTTCTCGCTGCATGCGTCGAAGGAGGCACCGGTCACCGTGACGTGGAAGGACAACAAGGGCGGGGTCTACACGCACAGCGCGGACGTCAAGTTCACGACGACTACTGCCCAGGCTACGCGCTAGGCCTCACGCTCTCCGGGCTCAGGCAATGATCGCGAGCCGTATCGACGTCCGCGCTCGCCTCGTTCGCGGGCTCACACTGCTCGCACTCTCCGCCGGATCCGCGCGCGCGCAGAAGATTCCGCCCACGCTCACCGTCGATTCGGCCGCCGCGGCGGCGCTCGCGCGGCGCCTACCCCGCCAGCGCCCGGACACCGTACGCGCGTATCCGATCAAGAGGCTCGGTACGCGCGCATACGCCGTGCTCGGCGACACCGGCCAGGGCTCGGAGGGACGGTCCAATTCCGGATTCGTGGTGACGCGCACCGGGGTGGTCGTCATCGACGCTCTCGCCAGTCCCGCGCAGGCGAAGGCGCTGCTCCGCACGATCCGAACGATCACGCCACTCCCGGTGCGGTGGCTCGTGCTCACCCACCATCATCCGGATCACGCCTTTGGAGCGATCGTGTTCAAGCGGCTCGGCGCGAAGGTGATCGCGCACCCCGACCGCCGCACGCTGGCATCGGAGGATGGAGACGATGCGATGGTGAGCGCATGGACCGGCGTGCTCGGGCTGCGCGAGATGCAGGGATTCGCATTCGCGGACACGCCGGATGTTCCGATCACGCACGACACTACGCTCGTACTCGGCGGCCGAAGATTCGAGATCGAAGTGCCCGGTACCGCGCACACGCCGGGAGATCTCGTGATCTGGCTTCCAGACGCACGGGTGTTGTACGCAGGAGATCTTCTGATCGAAGATGGTGTCGCGATGGTGGTGGACGGAAGCTCGGGCGGACTCCTCGCTGCGCTCGATCGCCTCGAGGCGTTGAGGCCTCTGAGCGCGATGCCCGGACACGGACGCATTCCGGATGATCCGCTCGCGCTCATTCACCACACCCGGTGCGAGACGCTTTCGCTGCGCGCCGTGATGCGAGCGGATGTGCAACAGGGCGTGTCGATGAGCCGGGCGTTGGCCTCACTGCCTCCAGCGGATCGCGATCGTCCGGTCTCGCGCAACTCGCGCGTGCGACGCAACGCGGTGCGCGTCTACGCGGAGATGGAGCAGGAACTACTTCGTTCCACCGGCGATAGCGCGATGAAGAGTGACTCTGTCGCGATGCTGTCCTGTAAGAAAAATAGTAGCCGGTAACGCGCGTATTTTCGCCGCTTGCCGCTCGCGAAATCATGGGATAGAATTGTCTCCCATTTCGCATTCAGGGAATGATTCACGCCCCTTTCGCATCAGCGCTCGCGCCTCCGTTCGTCTTCGTGGGCGAGCGCCTCTGGCTCGATTTCATCAACACGGATGACGTGCGTCGCGGCACGCGCGTGGATGTACTGAGGGATTTCGAGCAGCTCATTCGCTGGCTCGAGGCCACATCGATTCTCGACGGAGAACGCGCAGGCGGCATTCGACGGCGCGCGCAACAGCAGCCGGCTGGAGCCACGGCGTCGCTCGCCGACGCGCGTCGCATTCGAGCGTCGCTGCGCGCGCTGGCCGAGCGGGGAGCACAGACGGCGGACGTGCGCACGAATGCGCTGGGCGAGATCAATCGCGTCCTCGGGCGCAGCGCCGGCACGCGTCGCGTCGAGCAGCGTGCGGACGGCAGCTTCGTACGCAGCTTCGTGCCCGTGGGCGATGCGTTCGCGGGACTCATGATTCCGGTCGTGGAGTCCGCGGCGGACGCGCTCGTCACTGGAGAGCTCGTGCGCGTGCGGCGGTGCGCCGACGCGCGCTGCCTCCACGTGTTCTTCGACAGCACGAAGAACGGCCGGCGCCGCTGGTGCGACATGTCCACCTGCGGCAACCGCGCGAAGGCCGCTCGCCACCGCAGACGGGTGAGCGAGAGCGGGCTCACGGCGCGCGTCAGCTAGGAGTCGCGCAGCTTATGGTGGGTTGAACATCCGTACACGAATCAAACCAAGTCGAACCGATCGAACCGTGGTAGAGCGGTTGATCCGGATCTCCCTCCCGTCATGCGCTGAGGATCTTTCTTCGCGCACTGCGGCCACTCGGTGCGCCGATTCGATTCGTCCAGATTGGTTCGATTCGTGTACAGCAGTTAGAGCCCGATCAGGAGCCCGAACGTCACCGGCACCTGCGTGATCGACTTCCGATTGATCACTCCCGTGTCGTTCGTGTAGATGTTCTGCACGCGTCCTTCGGTGAAGGCGCTCACTCGGCCGATCGAGATCGCGATCCCGGCACCGCCATCGATGCCGAAGTGGACCTTCGATGTCGACGTGTGGTTCGCGGTGTCGACGACGCTGCTGACGCTGAACGCTCCGAGCCCCGCGGTGACGTAGGGACGCACGGGGCCGGACAGGAGACTGATCTGCAGTCCACCGGTGCCGGCCACGACGTTCGCGTGCGCGGGTGGAAGTCCCAGCACTTCCTTGTAGTCGAATCTCTGGAAGGCGAGATTGAATCGCAGCGCGGGCAGCGGGCCCAGATGCACCAGGAGAAACCCCTGTCCCGTGTAGCCGCTCTTGAAATCGTCCTTCGCCTTTCCAACCGGTACGATGGTGCCGCCGCCGAAGCCGATGCTCAGAATCGGCTGACGCCGCTGCGCGCTGGCGCTCGAGGCGCCGAGTGAGAGGGCGAGGGCCGCGTGAATGGCGATGGCCACGAGGTTGCGAACGCGGCGTGCCGGGGCGAGGCATCTCGGTGACATGGGCAATCCGGGTGTGGGGGTTCTGACCGTTCGGCACGAGCGCCGGCGTAGTTCATCACATCAGAAACGACGCGATGGGCGATTCTTCTCACGCGCTCGAATGATTCGGGTTCTCGACTGATTCGAACACGAAGGGCGAGCGCGAAATACGCGCTCGCCCTCTGCCTCCCAACGATC
>DATGDQ010000071.1:0-21751 GCA_035310785.1 Gemmatimonadaceae bacterium
GTTGCGACTACCGTCGCGTTCCTGATCTCGCTCGCGCTCTGGCGCACGGTGAGTAAGCCGGTGCAGGATCTGGAGGCCGGCATGGAAGCCGTTGCCGCCGGACAGTTCGACTACAAGCTCTCGGTGCTGCCCACCCGGAACGACGAATTCGGCCGGCTCGCGGCGAGCTACAAATCCATGGCGGCGCAACTCGCGCAACTCGACCGACTGAAAGCGGAGTTCGTCTCCGTCGCATCACACGAGCTCAAGACGCCGATCAACGTGATCCTCGGCTATCTCCAGCTGCTCAATGAGGGCGTATACGGCTCGATCTCGGCCAAGCAGGGAGAGATCCTGCGAACGGTCGACGCGCAAACGCGCTCGCTGTCGCGTCTCGTGCACCAGCTGCTCGATATCAGCCGCTTCGAGGCCGGAGGCGGAAAGCTCGACCTGCGGCCCACCGATCTGGGGCACTTCCTGAGCGATCTCGAAAGCACGTTCGAGGTCCTCTCGATGCAGCGAGGCATCAATTTCCGCGTGGTGCGAACGGGGCCGCTGCCGACGGAAGTCGTATGGGATCCCGACCGCATCAACGAGGTGCTGGGCAACCTGCTCTCGAACGCCTTCAAGTTCACGAGGAAGGACGGCACCGTGGAGCTCGACGTGCAGGCGGATGGTGGGCAGATCCGCGTGACCGTGACGGACACCGGGGCCGGCATCCCACCCGAGCAGCTTCCCCACATATTCCGTAAGTTCTTCCAGGCGGACAATCAGCACTCGGCCGCGCACGACGGCACGGGGCTCGGACTCGCGATCGCCAAACAGATCGTGGACGCGCATGGAGGCAAGCTGACGGTGGAGAGTCGCGTGGGAGAAGGCACGAGATTCAGCATTACGCTCCCGGTGCGCACCGGACCGCGTCCGCGCAGGCGGTCGACGACTTCGGCGACCGTGGACGCAAGCGCGTGAGGGTTGGGCGATTTCTGCTGATTGGTGCGGCGGTGGCATTCGGATGCACTCGTCCGCACACCAGTAGTCCAGCGCCGGACCTGACCGGGTGGCGTACGACGTTCGACTCGGCGCAGCGGCTCGCAGCGGATTCGCAATACGGAGCGGCGGACTCGCTGCTCGAGACGTTCGCGCGC
This sequence comes from Gemmatimonadaceae bacterium, assembly GCA_035310785.1. Taxonomy (GTDB): domain Bacteria; phylum Gemmatimonadota; class Gemmatimonadetes; order Gemmatimonadales; family Gemmatimonadaceae; genus FEN-1250. The sequence continues at coordinate 1,125 of DATGDQ010000071.1, forward strand.
AATTCGCCGGGCACCCCCGAGGCAAACCAGGCCACGTTCTGGCGCGGCGTTCTGCTTCTCGAGCCGGCGAACGCGATGGGCAGTGCTCACGCCGCCGCTCAGGCGTTCGATGATTACGTCACCTCCGGGGACTCGACGCATCGAACCGAAGCGATGGCGCTGCGACGCACGACACGCGTCATCGACTCCCTGACGAAGGCGCGATCGCTCGACAGCCTGCCCTCCGTCCACCTGGTCGTGTCGGACGACTCGACCAAGTCGAGCGCGCGCGAACAGGAATTGGCGAGGACGGTGAAGCAGCTGCAGGATTCGCTCAACAAGACGACCACGGAGCTCGAGCGCATCAAGAAGCGCCTCTCGACCGGCAAGCCGTAGCGTGGCTGGTCAGCCCACTCGAAAGAGCGCCAGCGCCCGCGGATAGCGCTCGGCAAGTGCGGTGCGCACGGCGGAATGCTCCCGTTTCTCGAGCGCCGGATCACTTCGCAGCAGCTCCTCTGCGCTGTCCATGGCGAGCAGATTGAGCGCCTCGTCGCGGATGGGATCAGCGTAGCGAAAGGTCTTCTCGCCGCTCTGCTGGGCTCCGAAGAGATCGCCCATGCCGCGCAGCCGCAGGTCCGCTCGCGCGATCTCGAACCCGTCGTCCGTGCCCGCAAAGAGCTGGAGCCGCTCGTGGGCCTCGGGGCTCACGTCGCCGAGCAGAATGCAGTAGCTCTCTTCCGCGCCGCGACCGACCCGGCCACGGAGCTGATGGAGCTGCGACAGCCCGAATCGCTCGGGATGCTCCACGAGCATCACCGTCGCGTTGGCCACGTCAATGCCGACCTCGATGATCGTCGTCGCGACGAGAAGGTCGATCTCGCCATCGCGGAAGCGCCGCATGATCCGATCCCGCTCGTCACTCGGGATGCGGCCGTGCAACAGTGCCACTCTCCGATGCGCGAAGACACCGGTGGAGAGCGACGCGAACATCGCGGTCGCACCCTTGAGATCCGTCTTCTCGGATTCCTCGATCACCGGATACACGACGTACGCCTGTCTGCCCTTCTCGATCTCGCGATCGATGAAGGTGAGCACGCGCTCGCGTGCCGAGCCGGGACGCAGCGCCGTGGTGACGGGCTGCCTGCCGGGTGGCCGTTCATCCAGCACGCTGACATCCAGGTCGCCGTACAGCGTGAGCGCGAGCGACCGGGGGATCGGCGTCGCGCTCAGGAGGAGGACATCCGGGCGCACGCCTTTGGCGCCGAGGGCCGCGCGCTGCTCCACGCCGAACCGGTGCTGCTCATCGATGACCGCGAGCCCGAGCTTGGCGAATCGCGTGTCACTCTGCACGAGGGCGTGCGTGCCGACGACGATGAGTGGCTCGCCAGACTCCATGCGCGCAGCTGCCGCGCGACGCTCTGCTGCCGGCACGCTTCCGGTGACGAGGAGCAAGGGGACATCGAGCGGCGCGAGCAGCCGCTCGAACGTGCGCGCGTGCTGCTCGGCGAGCAGCTCCGTGGGCGCCATGAGCGCCGCCTGATAGCCGTTCTCGACCGCGAGGAGCATGGCGAAGAGCGCCACGATCGTCTTGCCGCTGCCCACGTCGCCCTGCAGCAGTCGGTGCATTCGACGGTCGCTCACCATGTCCTTCACGATCTCGCGCGTGACGTGGATCTGGGCGTTCGTCAGCTCGAACGGCAACGATGCCTTGAGCCGCGATGTGAGGTTGCGCTTGTTGGTGAAGCTGATTCCCTGGCGCGCCTCGCGCGCGAGATCGCGCGCGCGGCGGTGCAGGATGTGCACGAAGAAGAGCTCCTCGAAGGCGAGCCGCGACATCCCGCGCATGGCGTCCGCGATGGTGCGCGGACGGTGGACGAGTCGCAGCGCCTCCGGGAGCGGCGGCACACCGGCGCTCTCGAGCGTGCGCGCGGGGAGATACTCGGTGACGAGCGGGAGCAGCGCATCGAGATGCGCGTCCACGAGCGAGCGGATGACCTTGAACGACAGCCCCTCGGTGGCCGGATAGACCGAGAGAACGCGTCCCTCCGTCATCCCCTCCGCATCCGGACCGAGATTCACCATCTCCCGCGGCTGCAGCTGGCGCCCGTGAAAGAATCGCACGGACCCGGTGAGCAGGAGCTTGTCGTCCTTCTTGATCACACGGTCCAGGAACGGCTGTCCCGGCCAGGACACCTCGATCATCGCGCTCTCGTCGCGGATCACCGCCTGGAAGATGCGTAATCCCTTGCGCGTCGGGATCACACCTTTCGAGATGACCGTGCCGAGCACCGTCACGTTCATTCCGGGCTCGGCGCTCGCGATGGGCGAGATCGTGCTCGCGTCCTCGTAGCGATGCGGAACGTGAAACAGCAGATCACGTGCGACGACGATCCCCAGTCTTCGGAGCAGCTCCGCGCGATGCGGCCCGACGCCCTTGAGGTAGACGACGCCGGTGTTGAGTCCGATCGCCGGGCCCGCCGCGCGCGCGCTCACTCCGTTTCCAGCAGCTCCGCCGCGAACGATGCGGGGTCGAACGACACGAGATCATCGGCCTGCTCGCCCACGCCCACGAACTTCACCGGCACATCGAGCGCCTCGTGCACCGCGACGACGATGCCGCCGCGCGCGGTGCCGTCCAGCTTCGTCACGATCAGCCCCGTGAGCGGCACCGCCGCGCTGAACGCGCGCGCCTGCGCGACGGCGTTCTGGCCGATGGTTCCGTCGAGCACGAGGAGAGTCTCGTGCGGTGCTCCCGGGATGCGCCTGGCGATCACCTTCCCCACTTTCTGCAGCTCCGTCATCAGCCCGTCCTGGGTGTGCAGCCGTCCGGCCGTGTCGATGATGACGACATCGATGTTGCGCGCGATCGCCGCATCGATGGCGGAGAAGGCGACGGACGCGGGATCGGCGCCGGCGGTGCTGCCGACGAACTGTGCGCCGGCACGCGTGGCCCACAGGCGGAGCTGATCGATCGCACCGGCGCGATACGTGTCGCCGGCGGCGACCAGCACGCTCTTCCCCTCTCGCGCCAGTCGACTCGCGAGCTTGCCGATGAACGTGGTCTTCCCCGCACCGTTCACGCCGACGACGAGCATCACGGTGGGCCCGCTCGCCGCGAACGTGAGCGACGGATCGCTGCGTCCGGCGCGGAGTGCCTTCTCGACACCCGTGCGCAACGCATCGTGGAACTCGCTCTCCGTCTTCACTCTGCCTTTTCGGGACTGGCCTTCCACCTCCGCCACCAGCCGCAGCGTCACGGGTACGCCGAAGTCCGCCTCGAGCAGCAGCTCCTCGAGCTGCTCGAGAGAGCCCGCTCCGACCCCGCGCACGACCACGCTGAGGTCCATCTGCGCGACATCCTTGATCCTTTGCCAGAGCGAGCGCTTCGAAACATCGCCGTCGCGCCGCAGAATTCTCGCCATGCTCTCTCCTCGCGCCGCGGCTCATGCCGGGGCATCATCGCAAACCGAAATGTCGCCGCAGCAGCCACTCCGCGCAGAGCACGGCGAGCAGCAGCAGATAGATCCAGTGGTAGTCGCGCAGTCGCGGCTGATCGCCGAACGGAGCGGCGCCGCCCACCGCTCCCGTGCGCACGTTCGCGCGGCGCGGGAGCAGTTCCCGCGATGCGTTCACGATGAGCAGCGAGGTGCCACCGCTCACTCGGGTCTCGTACACGCCGGCGTCCAGCGGCGCGCTCTCCGCCACTGCGCCCGCGCCGCCGAAGTGCAACGCCAGCGTATCGGCGCGCGGCACACCGCGCTTGCGAATCTCGACCCGAACGAGTGTGTCGCTGCCCGTGCCTCTCCGCCAGCGAATGCGATCGCCGGCGCGCACGATCGCATCGGCAGGAAGCGCCGCGCGTGGATCCGGCCGCTCCGCGGTCAACCAATCAAATATACCGCCCCATAGAGTTGCATACGCATCGCGACTCACGCCGCCGCGAAAGGCCCATCGCCAGAGCCCGGACGCCCCCACGGTGACGATGCGGCGACCGGTCTCGCTGCCGGCGATCGCGACGCGCCGATCGGTGCTGCGCGCGGGCGCAGTCAGGAGACCGGTCCAGTCCCCGCGCACGCCGGCAGCGACGCTGAGCGGCGCGAGACTGTCCCACGGCACGCCCGAAAGAACGGCAGCGATCGGCGAGGCAGGTGCGGCCACGGGATACCATTCGCCGATCGTGTCCGCCGACGGCGCGTACAGCAGGAGAGATCCCTTCGTCACCGCGCGCGGCGCGCCGAACAGCGCGGTGTCGCCGTGCAGGATCGCGAGCGGCGCCTCCGCAAGAGCGGAGCGCACCGACGCCTCCGTCACCGGCGCAAGCGTCCCATCCTGCCGCCACATGCCAGGAGCAACCCGATAGTACGCACGCGTCGGCAGCGCGACCGCCCCGCGCAACACGGGAATGAGAAACCGCGCATCGAAGTCCGGCGCCGTGGACGCGAGCACCGCGCCCGCGGCCGGCGACACTTGTACGGCAGTCGCAAGAGTGTCGTTGCGATGCTCGACATCCCCTGCCACGCTCACGATCGCGGCGAGCGGCACGCTCCGCACCGCACCCTGGATTCGTCCGTGCATGGTGAGCGTACGCTCGACGCCGCTCCCGAGCGTGTCGATCGGCATCGACGCGATCACGTCGCTTCCGGCCAGGAGCGAGAGTGTTGCGGCACGCACGGGGATCTGGCCCGCACGCACGGTCACGCGCGCCTCGATGGTGTCGTTCGCCACGACGGCGCGCGGCGCATCGAGGCCGACTACCGCCGCGTCGATCGATCCCGGATGCGCGAGCACGTCTACGCGCGAGCCGGCGGGTAGCGATGCCAGCGCAGCCGGATCATCGAGCTCGCCATCGGTGATGAGCACGAGCGGTCGCCCCACCGCCAACGCGCGCTCGGCGAGCGGCGTCGCACGAGTGGCCGCATCGCGCGGGGCCGGCGGAGCCGCGGCCGTGCGCGCAGAGTCGCCCCAAAGCAGAAGCTCCGATGAGGCGCCGCGAGCGGCGGAGATCGCGCGCCGCCAGAGCGCGGTGTCGCTGCCGCGCAGCCAGCTCTCCGACGCGTCGAGCGCGGCGATCGGCGGCACCGCGCGGCGGGGACCAGCGGGCGCATCGAACAGCAGCGCGAGCACGATGATCCATGCGAGCGCTCGCAGCGACGAGAGCCATCGCGCGCGCCGGCTCTCTCCCGCAGCCGGCGCACGGTACGACCACCACGCCAGCACCGCCGCGAGCAGCAGCGAAAGAAGCCAAGCGAGCATGTGAGAAACGTGACGCGGTGAGCAGCGAGCGCAAAGCTGGGCGCGGCGTTACCGCAGTGAATCAGGCGTGCGTCTTGTCCAGGCTTGCGAGGAGGTTCGACAGCAGCGCGTCGAAGCGCGGGCGATCGGCCGTCGGGAGCGGCGCCCCCGCGTTCTTCTTGAGCGCCACCGACGGATCTCGCTGCGCGCCATCGACCAGCAGCTCGAAATGCAGGTGCGGACCGGTCGCGAGCCCCGTCATCCCGACGTAGCCGATGGTTTGCCCGATCGTCACCGCGCGTCCGGCGCGAATGCCCGATGCGAAGCCACGGAGATGTCCATAGCGGCTCACCAGTCCACTCCGATGCCGGATCTCGATCAGATTCCCGTAGCCTCCGCGAATCCCCGCAAAGGTGACGACACCATCGCCAATGGTGCGCACCGGAGTACCGGCGTTCGCCACGTAGTCGGTGCCCTGATGCCGGCGCCAGATGCCAAGGATCGGGTGCTTTCGCAGGCCGAACACACTCGAAATGCGACGGAAGGCGAGCGGCGCGCGCAGAAAGGATGCCTGCATCGAGCGTCCGCTCGCATCGAAATACTTGGCGTGCCCGTCGCCCTCCTCGAAGCGAACGGTCTCGGTAGTGGCGCCCGAGAGCACCATGCGAGCCGCGAGCACGCGTCCGATCTTCGTCAGCCCATTCGCCGCCACCTGCCGCTCGAAGAGCACGCGAAACGCGTCACCCGGCTGCAGCTCGCGACTCATGTCGACGCGATACTCGAAGATGTCCGCGAGCGTCCACGCGAGCTCGGCGCGCGCCCCCTTGGGGAGCGCGGTCGCGCTGTCGTCGAGCGCCTGATAGAGGTTCTCATCGATGCGTCCGCTCACCACGAGCGTGTCCGTGACCCACGGGAGGCGCTCCTCGCTGCTCGTCCACGTCGAGTCGCCCGTGCGGCGCACGTGAAGCAGCCTGTCGGGCGCGAGCTGGAAGACGATCTCACGGGGCGCGGCACCGGCGGAATCGGAGCGCACGGTGATGGGCATACCGGCTCGGATTCGCCTCGCATCGAGCGCGCTCGCGCCCATGACGCGTGGCATCACCTCCGATGTGACTCCGCGGCGCGAGAGCAGCGCGTTGAGGGTCTCGCCGGAGTGCAGGGTGTCGCTCACGCTGGCGAGCGAATCGGCGTCGCCGGCGATGGGCACCTGCACGGTGGTCGTGTCGAGCGGGCGCGGAGCGTCGAGCCAGGGCTTCGGCAGATCCACGGAAAGGGCCCACGCTGCAAGCGCCACGGCGACCAGCGTCGTCACCGTGCGCGGCGTGGGTTTCTTCAATCCATCTGCCGCCGGATGAAAGTCGGGATCTCCATGTCGTTCAGATCCTGAGCCTTCTCCTGCGGCGTCTGCGGAGCGGCGCCCGGCTGTGGCATGGGAGAGCGCCGGGAGACTTCATTCGCGGCTGCTGGACGCGGCGTCGGCACGGTGGTGCGCAGCGGACGCTGGTTCGGGAACGGGATCACGGGCGTCTGCGAGGCGTTCCTCGCATCGTGCGCCGATGAGGAAGCACCGCTCGAGGGAACGCGATCGAAGCCGGTCGCGATCACCGTGACTCGAATCTCGCCCTGCATGGCCGGCTCGTTCACGGCGCCGAAAATGATCTCCGCATCGTCGCCCACGGCGTCGTGCACGATCTCGTTGATCTGGTGCACCTCGCCGAGGGTCAGGTCGGTGCCGCCCGTGATGTTCACGAGAACGCCGGTGGCGCCGGAAACGGAGACGTTGTCCAGCAATGGAGAGGAGATCGCCTGCTGCGCCGCTTCCGTCGCGCGATTCTCGCCGCGGCCGATGCCCGTGCCCATGAGCGCCGAGCCGCCGCTCTGCATCACGGTGCGGACGTCGGCGAAGTCGACGTTCACGAGGCCCGTGACGCTGATCAGGTTCGAGATGCCCTGCGTTGCGTGCAGCAGTACCTCGTCGGCCTTCTTGAGCGCGTCGCCGAAGGGGATTCCCTTACCCACCACCGCGAGCAGACGCTCGTTCGGAACGACGATCATGGTGTCGACGTGCTTGCGCATCTCGGCGATGCCCATTTCCGCCTGACGCATCCGCTTCCGCCCTTCGAAGAGAAAGGGCTTGGTCACGATGCCTACGCAGAGCGCGCCGGCCTCGCGCGCCATCTCGCATACGATCGGCGCTGCGCCCGTGCCGGTACCACCGCCCATACCGCAGGTGACGAACACGAGATCCGCGCCCGACAGCACGCGCAGCACCTCGTCTCGGTTCTCCTCGACCGCCTGTCGTCCGATCTCCGGACGCGCACCGGCGCCGAGTCCCCGTGTGAGCTTCTTCCCGATCTGGATCTTGACGTCGGACTTCGAGCTCAAGAGCGCCTGCGCGTCCGTGTTGACGGAGATGAACTCGACGCCGTCGAGGTGTTCCTCGATCATGCGGTTCACCGCGTTTCCGCCGCCCCCGCCGACGCCGACGACCTTCATGCGGGCGTTCTGCGAGGTGTTCTCCTCGAACTCGAAAATCATGGCGGGGAGGACTCCAGGAAGTGGAAGATCCTACAAACGGATGGCGGACGTGCGAGGCACATCAGGCGTGTGCCACGATCGAGCGTCAAAAGCTGCGGTGAATATAATGCGGTCTTCCGAATAGCACACTAACAAATAAGGGTTATTCGCGTGTGGATAACTCAACTGATCGGCCGACCAAAAAAGCTAGAAGAAGTCCTGCAGCCACGTCTTGACACGTTGCGCGATGCGATCCACGCCTGGAGCGGACATCGCCTTGCGCTTCCCCGATGCAACCGATCCCGCTCCGCCGAGCGACATGCGATGCGCGCCGAACAGCGCGAGACCGACCGCGGTGGAGAATCGCGGCGCCTCCACCGCATCGCTCAACCCACCCACGCGCGCCGCCGGCGAGCCCACGCGCGCTCCGGTGCCGAAGACATCGCTCGCCAACTCCGCCGCTCCCATGATCGCCGCCGCGCCCCCCGTGAGCACGACTCCGGCGCTCAACCGCCCCGCGAAACCTGAATCGCGAATCTGCTGGTTCACCAGTCCGAAGATCTCATCCATCCGCTGGTGGATGATGTGCGCGAGCAGCTCGCGCTTGATCTCGCGATCGCCCTGCGCCACGGTGCTGGGTAGCGTGATCACCTCGTCCGAGTGCTCGAAGAATGGCTCGTAGGCGCATCCGTACTTTTCCTTGAGACGCTCGGCGTCCGCTTGCGTGACACCGATCCCATGAACGATGTCGCTCGTCACGTGCGCGCCGCCGTAGGGGATGGTGCCGAGAAAGCGAATCTTTTCCTCGTGGAAGATCGCGAGGTCCGTCGTGCCGGCGCCCATCTCGATGAGCGCGACGCCGAGCTCCTTCTCCTCATCCGTGACCACGGCGAACGAGCTCGCGAGAGGCTCGAGCACGAGCTCGCGCACCTTGTAGCCCGCGCGCTCGATGGATTTCCGAAGGTTGAGCGCCGGGGACGAGCCGATCGTGACGAGATACATCTCCGTCTCGAGGCGCATGCCACTCATGCCGACCGGATCGCGAATCCCGGCGTTCCTGTCGACGCGGTATTCCTGCGGGATCGCGTGGAGCAGCTCGCGATCCGTCGGGATCGGCTGCGTGCGCGCGACCTCGTTCGCCCGCTCGATGTCCGAGCGCGTCACCTCATCGCCATTCACCGCCACGACGCCCGAGCTGCTCATCGCCTCGACGTGCTCGCCCGCGATCCCCGCATAGACGCCATCCACCTGCACGCCCGCCATTCGCTCGGCCTCGCGCATGGCCTTCTGGATCGACTGAGTCGTCTCCTTGATGTCGGAGACGATTCCGCGCCGCATCCCCGCCGTTCGCGCATTTCCGACCCCCAGGATCTTGAGCGACGGGGCATGCGGAAAGTCACCGACCGCTTCGGCAATGATGGCGGTGGTGCGAGAGGAACCTATGTCGAGCCCGGCGACCAATCGTTCGGGATTCATTGCGTCCTGGCGATGACCTGATCACGAAAGCGCAGATCGAGCTCGGTCACGCGTGCCTTGCGGCGCGCGAGGTCCGCCTCGACGGGGATGATGTCGGCCAGCCGCTGCGCGGAAATACCCGCGAGCGCCCGAACCTGTGCGGTGGGGAGCGTGAGTGCGATGTCGGTTCCTCCCGTTCTCCGAATGTCGCTGATCTCACCGAAGAGTGCAGGACTCACGCTTCGGACGTTAGCGAGCAAATGCAGGAGCGCGGTGTCCGCCCTGGCGAGCACCGGCAGATCGATGGCAATCCGACTCGGATCGATCGGGAGAAAGCGACCATCCTTGTCGACCGCCCGCAAGCCTTGCGAGGTGGCGACGTACGCAATGGGCGGATTTTCGGTGACGCGAACGACGAGCGTGCCGGGTAGATCACGATCGATCGTCACTGACTTTATCTGCGGATGCATCTCGACGCGGTGCTCCAGCTCACTCAGGTCCGTCCACACGCTCGTGGTCGTGTCGACTCGAAGACGCTTGAGCACGTCGTCTGGTTGCAGATATCGATATCCAGACACCACGACGCTGCGCACGCGGAAGAACTCGAGATGCGAGAGCAGCGGCGGTCCCCACCATGGGGCGGCGAGCCACACGATCACCGCGCCTCCGATCGCCACCGCCTGCCAGCGAATCGCGCCGAGGGAGGCGAGCGGCCCGTTCATCGGCCGGCCGAGAGGAGAGCGAGCAGCTCGGGACCGGTGCGCGTGATGTCGCCGGCGCCCAGCGTGAGCACCACGTCGCCGGGCTCGGTGCCCGCCGCCAATGCCGCGGCCAATGCCGTACGCTCGCCGCGCCATGTCACGGCGCGCCCCGCATCGCGAGCCGCGCCGTCGATCAGCGCAGCAGTCACGCCGCTGATCGGCTTCTCCCGCGCGCCATAGATCTCCGTCAGATAGATGGTGTCTGCGGTCGCGAGCGCACCGCCAAAGTCGTCGGCGAAGTCGCGGGTGCGCGAGTAGAGATGGGGCTGGAACGCCGCGACGATGCGGCGCCCCGGAAACGCGGCGCGCGCGGCGGCGAGCGTCGCGCGAATCTCGGTGGGGTGATGCGCATAGTCGTCGACGACCGCCACGCCCCGCGCTTCGCCAAGCCGCTGAAAGCGTCGGTCGACACCACCGAATGCCTCGAGCCCCGGAGCCATCGCGGCAATCGAAACGCCGAGTGCGTGGCCGCTGCCGAGCGCCGCGAGCGCGTTGAGCACGTTGTGGGTTCCGGGCACGCGCAAGCGAATCTCAGTCTCCTCTCGCCCGTCGCACAGCGCGGTGAAGACGCTGCCACCTTCCTCGATGCGCAGATCGCGCGCGATCAGCCGAGCATCGGGCGACCTGATTCCGTAACGCACGATGACGGCTGTTGGCTCGAGCTCGATGGACGCGGCGCCGGGGTCGTCCGCGCAGAGGACTACGGCACGCGCCCGAGCAGCGAACTGTGCGAAGGCGCCGCGGATATCGTCGAGATCGCGATAGATGTCGAGGTGATCGGCTTCGACGTTCGTGATCGTCGCAACCGTGGGCGACAGCGCGAGAAACGACCGATCGTATTCGTCCGCCTCGACGACGAACAGATCGTCGCCGCCACAGCTCAGGTTTCCGCCCCACGCTGCGACGCGGCCGCCGACGATGCCGGTGGGATCTTCTCCGGCAGCCGCGAGCGCCTCCGTGGTCATGACCGTCGTGGTGGTCTTGCCGTGCGTTCCTGCGATGCAGATGGTCGTCCCCGTCTCCACGGCGCCCGCCAGCGCCTCCGCGCGCCGTATCACAGGGATGCCGAGCTCGCGTGCCCTGGCGAGCTCGGCGTGATCGCGCGGCATCGCAGACGTGGCGACCACGGCCTGAGCGCCCGTGACGTGCGCGGGGTCGTGGCGTGGCTCGACGGCGATGCCGAGCGCGTCGAGCGCCTCATTCCTGCCGGGGCTGGCGTCGCACCCGCTGACACTGATCCCTCGCCGGGCCAGGAGCTCGGCGAGCGCGCTCATCCCGGCGCCGGCGATGCCGACGAAGTGAACGGGACGGGGATCGTGGGGATCGAAAAGTGTCATGCGACGGCTCCAATATAGCGCGCTTGGAAGCGGCGGCTCAAGCACCAACCGACTTGAGCTGGGCGAGCCTAAGTATCCGAGTGGCAATGCGCTCCGCCGCATCCGGCCGTCCTCTGGACGTTGCGGACTCTGCCATACGGCCGAGTCGCGTGGAGTCACGGAGCAAGTCCGCCAACGCACTCCCGAGCCGCGTGGCGGACAGCTCGCTCTGCTCGAGTACGAGCGCCGCACCCGCACCTTCGAGTGCGCGGGCGTTGGCGCGCTGATGGTCGGCGGCGGCCGTCGGAAGCGGCACGAGGAGCGACGGAATTCCCCACGCGCAGAGCTCGGCCACCGTCAACGCGCCGGCGCGAGTGAGGGCGAGATCCGCTGCAGCGTATGCACCCTGAATGGGAGCCAGGTACGGACGCACGCGAACGCGCTCGGACTCGTAACGTGCGTATCGCTCGTAGCTGCCCTGCCCCGTTCCCCAGATGAGGAGTACACCCGCGGGCAGCCCGGCATCGAGCAACGCAGCAATCGCGTCGTTCAGTGGCCTCGCGCCCTGACTGCCGCCGAACGCGAGGACGACGCGTTCGCCGCTCGCAGGAAACCCCCACGCGGCGCACGCATCCGCGCGCGACGGCCGGGGCGAAGGCGGTGGCTCGATCGGGTTGCCGCTGTCGACCAGCTCCGTGTGCGCGCCAGGATGCAACCTCGCCCGCGCCTCCGGATACCCGAGGTAAACGGCGCGGGCGTGGCGCGCGAAGAAGCGAGTGGTGATGCCCGGAATCGAATTCTGCTCCTGCAGCTGGAGCGGGATGCCGTGCGCGAGCGCGAATGCGAGCGCGGCGCCCGATGCGTAGCCGCCGGTGCCGATCACGGTGGCGGCCGGGTTCGCGCGATGCTCTCTCGTGAGCGCCTTCCAGGCGCTGCCCAAGCCGCGCACCGTGCGCCAGCTCTTCCACGGCTGCTGCCGATAGAGGGGATGCAGATCGAGCAGCAAATGCTCGAATTCCGTCTTGGGAAGCACGTCGCGCTCGATGCCACGGAGAGCACCAACGAAAAAGGGTCGCACCTCGGGAGCCTGACGCACGAGCGCGCGTGCTATGGCGAGCCCCGGATACAGATGTCCGCCCGTACCGCCACCGGCGAACATCACCCGCACCGTCATGCGGGAGCGCGTTCCAGTGGATTCGTCGCCTGCCCGCCTATCACTCGCTCACGCGTGCTCGCGATGTTCACGAGAATGCCGGTCATTAGGATGGACATCACGAGATTCGTGCGGCCGAAGCTCACGAATGGAAGCGTCAGCCCGGTGGTGGGAAGCAGCCCGATCACGACGCCCAGATGCAGAAACGCGGTGCTCACGGTCATGAACGTGATGCCGATCGCGAGCAGCTGCTGAAAGGTGGTGCGCGCCTGCTTCGCAATGCGGAAGCCGAGCCACCCATAGGCCGCGAATGCCAGCGTCACGAAGAGAATGCCGAGAAATCCCCACTCTTCGCCGATGTTCGCGCCTATGAAGTCGTTGTAGGGAAAGGGCACGAATCCGAGCTGTTGTCGTCCCATTCCGAAGCCCACTCCGAACAATCCGCCCGACCCCACGGCAATCAGCGACTGCCTGAGCTGGTAGCCTGCCTCGATCGGTGCGCTCCCGGGATTGAGGAAGCTCGTCATTCGGAGCAGCGCGTATTGCGCGCGCTCCACCTCTCGCCAGAGCAGCGGAATCGCCACGATGCCGAGGAAGATGACGTGCCCGATGCGCACGCCACCGGCGAACAGCATGATGCCCATGATGAGCGTGAACGTCATCGCCATCGAAAGATCCGGCTCGAGAATCACGAGGATGTTGAGCACGGCGAGAACGACAATGAATGGCAGCAGCCCCTTGGTGAGTCGCCGCAGCTTGTCGCCCTTCTTCACGATGAGCATCGCCGTCCAGACGATCGCGGCGAGCTTCGCGTACTCGGACGATTGAAACAGAAATCCGATGTTCACCCATCGTCGGGAGCCGTGGTACCGCGGCGCGATGCTGCTGGGTACCGGAAGCACGGGAATGAGCAGGAGTACAATGGCCAACGCGAGCATCGGCCATGCCCATCCGCGCCATCGCTCCGCATCGATCTTCGCCGCGATCGCAAAGAGCACGGTGCCGATGGCGACGCCCGACAGCTGCAGCAGCAGGTAGTGCATGCTGTCGTGATTCTCGCGCACGGACAGCAGCGCGCTCGCGCTATACAGCACCGCGAGCCCGAACGCGAGGATGGCGCCCGTGACGATGATCAACGCGCGGGCTTCGAGCGTCATCCGCCACCGCTCGCGGAGCGCCGGCGGCGACTCCGTCACGCCGCGTCCGCGAGCCGGCGAAAGGCGGCGCCGCGCTCCTCGTAGTTGCGGAACATGTCGTAGCTCGAGCACGCGGGCGACAGGAGCACCACATCGCCCGGCTTCGCGATCGCGCGCGCGCGCGCCACCACCTTCGCGAAGTCGTTCTCGAGCCGCTCCACCGGCACGATGCCTTGGAGATCCTGCTCGATGATGGGCGCCGATTCGCCGTAGGCGAGCACCACGCGCACGATGCGCGCGAGCCCTTTGGCGAGTGCCGTGTACGGCTCGCCCTTGTGTCGCCCGCCCAGGAGCAGCACCGTGGGACGCGTCATGCCATCGATGGCGACCTGGGTAGAGCTGATGTTCGTCGCCTTGGAGTCGTTGATCCAGAGCACGCCGCCTCGCTCGCCCACCATCTCCAGACGATGTGGTGGCGCGCGGAACGATCGCAGCCCTTCCGCGATCCGCGACAGCGAGCTGCGAGTGGCATGGGCGGGATCCGCAGCGATGACCGCGAGCGACGCCGCCATCGCGTTCATCACGTTGTGATCGCCCAGCAACGGAAGCTCGTCGCGCGCGAGAAGCTTCGTTCCATTCCAGCGAATCTCTCCGTGGCCTCCGTCCCGAACGAGACGCATCTCGGCGTGCTCGCTCGCGATGCCGAACTCGCGATGCGCACCCGCCACTCCCGCCGCCATCGCCATCACGCCCGCGTCGTCGGCGTTGAGCACCCACGTGGATCGGTCGCTGGCGTTTCGAAACAGGAGCGCCTTGTCGGCGTAATACTCCTCCGCCGTCGCGTACCGGTCGAGATGATCCGGTGCGAGGTTCGTCAGCACCCCGACCGCCGGATTCACACCTGGCGTGTCGTGCAGCTGGAACGACGACAGCTCGAGCGCGATCCAGTCGGGGCGATCGTCCCGCAGAGCGATCTCGGTGAGCGGCGTCCCGATGTTGCCCGCATCCGCAGCGCGCTTGCCGAGCGTGCGCAGTAGATGTCCCACGAGCGCTGTGGTGGTGGTCTTGCCGTTCGTGCCCGTGATCGCGATGTAGCGAGCGGGCGCGAGGACGCCGAGCGCCACCTCGATCTCGCTCACGATCGGGACCTTCGCGGCGCGCGCAGCCGCGAGAGGCGGCGCGTCGGGTGGCACGCCGGGGCTCGCGACCGCGACCGCCGCGCGAGCGATGCGCTCCAGGTCGTGCGCGCCGGCGACGGCATCGATGCCGGCATCGCGCAGGCGCTTGGCGCCCGCCGCAGCGGCCGCATCGCTCGAGCCGTCGGATGCGTACACGCGCACGCCCTCGCGCGCGAGCAGCAGCGACGCATGCACGCCGCTGCGCCCCAGTCCGATCACCGCAGCCTCACCCGACTTCCACGCCGCGGGGATCATCGCAGCTTGAGCGTGCTGAGCGCCACGAGCGCGGACAGGATGCCGAGAATCCAGAAGCGCACGACCACCTGCGACTCCTGCCACCCCTTGAGCTCGAAGTGATGATGGAGTGGCGCGCGGAGGAATATGCGATGCGCCTTCGCGTAATCCACCCCGTACCGTGCGCGCCGATACTTGAACACGGTGCGCTGCACGATCACCGAGACCGTCTCCGCCGCGAATACCGCGCCGATGAGCAACAGCAGAAACTCGGATTTCAGCAGAATTGCGACCGCGCCCAGCGCTCCGCCCAAGGCGAGGGAGCCGGTGTCCCCCATGAACACCTCCGCTGGGTGCGTGTTGTACCAGAGGAAGCCGATCAAGGCGCCAAGCAGGGACATGCAGAATACCGTGAGCTCTCCGGAACCGCGAAGATAGTAGATCTGCAGATACTGGCTCGCATCGAAGCGGCCGATGAGATACGCGAAGATGGCGAACGTGGCGAAGGCGATCGCCGAGAGCCCGGTCGCGAGTCCGTCGAGCCCGTCGGTGAGATTCACCGCATTGCTGGTGCCCGTGAGCACGAACGCCACCCACGGCACGTACAGCCATGCGAACACGGGCACCACGAGCACGTACTTGTAGAACGGGAGCGTGGTCGAGGCACCCGGAAGGTTGGAGAGCGGCGAGACCCAGAGCGCGACGCCGAGCGCGACGCCGAGCGTGATCTGTCCCACGAGCTTGTAGCGCTCGACGAGTCCTTCGTTCTTCTGCCCCTCACGCTGTTGTTTGAGCTTGAGGTAGTCATCGATGAAGCCGATGCACCCCATCCAGGCGGTGGCGAACATCGCCACCCACACGTAGCGATTGTTCAGCCGGACCCAGAGCAGCGTCGGCACGAGGCCGGCGATCAGGAAGATCACGCCACCCATCGTCGGCGTGCTCGACTTCTCCTGGTGACTGTCCGGCGTTCCCGCGCGAATCACCTGCCGTACCTTCATGGCGCGCAGCCGGCGGATCACGAACGGTCCGACCATGAACGCCATCAGCAAGCCCGTCACGGCGGCGCCGGCCGATCGAAAGGTGATGTAGTTGAAGACGTTGAAGATGATGCAGAGGCGGCAGCTGCCGACGAGCGGCGTGAACAGGTGGTAGAGCACTAACGATTTGCCCACTCGGTGAGAGGTGGTACGAGGCGCTCGAGCTTCACGCCGCGCGACGCCTTGAGAAGAATGACCGCGTCCCGCGCCAGCCGCGGCGCGAGCGCCGTCCACAGTGCATCGACGTCGTCGGCCACCACGACGCGCGGATCGCCGCTACCGACCGCGCGCAGGGCCACGCCAATCTCGCCCATTCCGGCCACAATCTCTACGGGCGACGCGAGCGCCGCACGGGCCACCTCCTCGTGCAGCCTCGGTGCGTGCGCGCCCAGCTCACGCATCGAGCCGAGCACCGCCACGCGCTGCCGCCCGGATCCGCTGCCCGCGAGCACGTCGATCGCGGCCCGCATCGAAGCCGGGCTGGCGTTGTAGGCATCGTTGATGAGCGTCGCGCTTCCTTTCCCGAGCGGCGTCATCTCCATGCGCATGGACGGAAACGTCGCGCGCGCGAGGCCGCGGGCCGCGTCGGCTGTGGAAAGCCCGAGCTCCCGAGCGACGGCCAGCGCGAGCATCGCGTTGCGCAGATTGTGCGCACCGCGCGTGGGCGGCCGCACGACGATTCCGTCGATCTCAATCTCGCCGACGCCGTCGGCCCCCGAGCGCCACCGAGTGGCGCGAACGTCGCCCGCATCGAGCCCCGCGGACACGACGCGTGCCGCTCGCGCGCGCGCTGCCTCTGCAATCTCCGGCTGCGTTGCCGGAACGATCGCGACCTTGGCGCCGGAGAACAGCTCCGATTCCTCGCGCATCACGCCCTCGAGGCTTCCGAGCCCCTCGAGATGCTCCTCGGACACCGACGTCATCACGGCGATGTCCGCCTCGACGATGCCACGCAGGCGTGCCATCTCCCCCGGCACGTTGATCCCCATCTCGACGACCGCGACATCCGCCTCGTCCGGAATCGTGAGGAGCGTGAGCGGAACGCCGATCAGGTTGTTGAGATTCCCCGTCGTCGCATGCACGCGAAGGCACGCGGCGAGGGCGGCCCGAATGAGCTCCTTGGTCGTCGTCTTGCCGTTCGAGCCACCGACGCCGATCAGAACGCCGTTCCACGCGCGCCGACGATAGCGCCCGAGCGCTCCGAGCGCCTCGAGCGTGTCGCGCACGGTGAAGATGGGCACGCCCAACCCTGCGCCACGCTCCGGGCGAGACACCACCAGCGCCGCGGCGCCTCGCTCGACCGCCTCCCGAAGAAAGTCATGCGCATCGAACTTCTCGCCGATCAGCGCGACGAAGCAGTCGCCCGGTGCAATCTGGCGCGTGTCCGTCGTGATCCGCGATACGGCGCGATCGTCGCGCGGAACAGCGCCCGTGATCTCGTCGCGCAACGCATCCGCGATCCGTGCGATCGTCCAGAGCTCGGACCCGCTCATCTCGCCGTCAGCTCGGCCACGATCGCCTTCTCATCGAAGGGATGGGCCGTCGTGCCGCGCACCTGGTATGTCTCGTGCCCCTTGCCTGCGAGCAGCACGACGTCTTCCGCAGTAGCCATCGCGAGCGCACGAACGATCGCTTCGCGCCGGTCCTCGATGAGCTCGTGGTTCGTCAGGCGCATGCCGCGCTCGATGTCCTGGAGGATCGATGCCGGCTCCTCCGTGCGGGGATTGTCGCTGGTCACGATCGCGAAGTCGGCGCCCTGTTCCGCGATCGCGCCCATGAGCGGGCGCTTTCCGCGATCGCGATCGCCGCCGGCGCCGAAGATGACGATGAGCTTCTTGCGCGCGAACGGGCGTACGGCGGCGATCGAGCGCTCGAGCGCATCGGGCGTGTGCGCGTAGTCGCGCAGCACCGTGGGACGCTCGTGAATGACCTCGAGCCGCCCCGCCACCTGCGGCACCGTGCGCAGGCGAGCCGCGATCGACGAGAGCGTCATCCCCATGTGCCACGCGGCCGCAGCAGCACCGAGCGCATTGCTGACGTTGAATTCCCCGATGAGCGGCAACTGCAGTGCATGCCGCTGATTGTCGGCGACGAGCAGCCATTCGCTGCCACGCGGGTGAAAGAGCACCGATTCCGCCCGCACCATCGCATCCGGATGGCGACCGAACGTGATCACCGTGTGCGCCGACGGCAGTCGCTGCCAGATCTCGTCGTCCAGGTTCACGATGGCGGCGCCACGCGCGCCCAGCAGCCCGACCAGGCGCGCCTTCGCCTCGAGATAGGCTTCCATCGTCTCGTGATAATCGAGATGATCGCGGGTGAGATTCGTGAACACCCCCGCTTCGAACGTGAGCGTCTCGGCGCGCCGCTGATCGAGACTGTGCGACGAGAGCTCCATCGCCACGCTGCGTACGTCGCGATCGACGAGAGCGCGCAGTGCGCGCTGGAGCTCGACCGGGCCGGGCGTGGTGAGCGAGGCACTGGTGCCGACCGGAACGCCCTCGCTGCCGAGGAGCACTCCGAGTGTACCGATGGAGGCGCTGCGCGCATCGGGCTTGTCGAGGAGATGGCGCAAAATGCCGACGGTGGTCGTCTTGCCGTTCGTTCCGGTGACGGCCGCGAGGCGCAACTGCTTCGCGGGCTCGTCGAACGCGGCGGCGGCAGCGACTGCCGCGGCGCGGCGCCCCTCGCGCACCACGATCGATGGGAGCGTTGTACGACTCGGATCCTCCACGATCGAGGCGACGGCACCCGCAGCCTCCGCCTGCGCGAGGAATTCGTGGCCGTCGCGTTCGGAGCCGCGCACCGCGACGAACAGCGCCTGCGTGGAGACGTGCCGGCTGTCATCGGTGATGTCCGCGACGAACTCCGGCATCGTGCCCGTGACGTCCACAAGCAGTCCGTGGTGCTTGAGCGCAGCGACGATTCGCTCGATCGGGATCGCTGTCACGGTGCGGCGCTCACTCGTACCAGCGTGCCCGGCGCGGCGAGCGTTCCCGCGTCCGGGACCATCGCCTTCGCGGAGCCGAGGCCATCGAGCTGCACGCGAAATCCCGCGCGGTGCAGCGCGTACGCAGCCTCACGCGCAGACAGTCCGTGCACGTCGGGGATCGCGCGTGGAATCGTGAGCGGCGCCGGCGGGCGGCGCGCGGCTCCGACCGCGAGCACCACCGGCGGCAGCGTGTCGTCATCGGCACCAGCGGGCGAATGGGCGGTGCTGTCGGTGAGCGGTGCGAGCGAATCACGCGCATCGCGCATTGTCAGCTTGCCACGATCGAGGGAGGCATTGCTGGCCGCGAGCGCTGCCTGCATGACGATCTTGGACACTGGTGCGGCCGTCTTTCCGCCGAAGATGTCGCCCTTGGGATTGTTGAGCTTCACGAGCACCACGAACTGCGGCGCCTTGAGCGGAAAGAGCTCCACGAACGAAGCCGTGTACGCGCCCGCTCCATATCCATGTTTGCCCACCGTGCGGCGTGACGTCCCACTCTTCCCCCCCACATCGAAGTTGAGCATGGCCGCTTCCGTGCTCGTGCCGCCCGTGACCACGCCCTCCAACATCTGACGAACTTCTGCCGCTACGTTTTCATCCATCACGCGCCGAATCACCCGCGGCTCGTGATGATAGCGAACCTTGCCGTCGGGTGTGCGGATCTCCCGAATGAGCGCGGGCTCGAGCAGCAGCCCGCCGTTCGCGATCGGCACGTACGCGGCGGCCAGCTGCAGCGGAGTGACGGCTATCTCGTAGCCCATGGCGAGCGACGCGGGCGACAGCCTCGACCACTCCTTCGGCAGGCGAAGCGTCCCCCCCGCCTCCGCGGGATACGGCACCCCGGTGGGCATGCCGAAGCCGAAGTCGCGCAGCGCGTCGTATTTCTCGCGCGGTGAGAAGCGCGAGGTGAACTTGACGATGCCGATGTTGCTCGAGTAACGGATCACGTCCTCGAGTGTCATCGCCGGCTTCTTGTGCTCGTCCGTGATCGTCCTGCCATCGAGCACGAAGGTGCCGTTCTCGGTGTTCACGATCTCGTCGGGCCTGGCTCGCTGCAGCTGCAGGAGCCGCGACGCGAGCAGCGGCTTGAGGGTCGATCCGGGCTCGAACGGCTCGCTCACCGCCGGGCTTCCAGCGGAGCGAGGATCGGTGCGCCGGCTCGCCATTGCGCGGATTTCGCCATCGTGCGGATCAATGATGACGATGTCCCCACCATCGGCTTTCGTCCCGACGAGGGCGTCGGCGAGCGCACGCTCCGAGATCTCCTGCAACGACTGATTGATCGTGAGCACCACATCGGCGCCCGCCTCCGGAGCGTCATCGTCCGGTGCATCGATGCGCGCACCGTGGGAATCGCGGGCCAGGCGCGTTACTCGCTCTTCGCCCTTCAGCAGCGAGTCGAGCGTGAGCTCCAGCCCGTCCACGGCAACCCCGCGCGCGTCGACCACTCCCACGAGCCGTCGCATCGCCTCGCGCTGGGTGTAGACGCGCTCGATTCCCGGCTCCGCGTACACGCCACGCATGCGCGTCACCGCGGCCGCATCCCCGGGGAGATACGCTCCGGGGATCACCACCCACGCTCGCCCCGGATCGGTCGCTCGCGCGACCCACTCGCGAGGCACGCCGAGCTTCGT